>JAPOYX010000265.1 GCA_026706345.1 Gemmatimonadota bacterium
GCCAATCCCCCATGGCCCGCGGGCGTGCCGCCTCCATCGCGGCCAGTTCTTCCGCGGAAGGTCCACTGGCACAGCCGGTACCCATCCACGAGGGAGCGGCGACCAGAAGACAGAGCGCCAGGACCGAATACGTGATACTCCATCTTTTCATTATAGCACTCCTTTCACATTGCGTTTCTCATCCGGCACCAGGCGGCGAGTATATGGACGCCTTCTCCGGCCTCAACTTACATTTAATATGCATAAGTCAATTCAGCACATCCACAGTTAAAATTCCGAATTCGGCGGCCAAAGTAAAGTAATAAGTCATTCTTCCGGCATAAGGTCCAGTCTCATCCTCGCGAGCTGGGCCTCCTCGGTATCGGGAAATTCACCAGTTACCCGTTCCAGGTAGGATCTTGCCTCGGACAGTTCCGCTCTGGCCACCTTGATAAAAGCGATCTTCAACAGGGTGGCCGGCACCTTGTTTCCATCCGGATGCGCGTTCAACAGCATCTCGTAAGCGTCGAGCGCCTGAGTGTACAGGCTCTGCGTGTAGTAGCAGTCGCCGATATAGTACTGCGCGTCGTCTGCCAGGTCCGAGTCCGGGAAGTATTCGATGTACTGGGTAAACTGCCGGACCGCCACGTCATAATTGCCCCGCTGGTAATCCCTCAACCCCAGGTCGTACAGTTCGCCCGGATCGAAGGACCCGGACGCCAGCGCGGAAGTATCCGGCCTTTCCGTTGCGCTCAACTGGACTTGTATGCGCTCCAGCCTGCGCACCAGGGCCGAAAACTGACGGTCGCTTTCCGTAATGCGCGTCGTAAGGATCTGCAACCGGTTTTCCAGGCCGCTGATCCGCTGTCCCATGTCCGCCCGCATGCGCAACATCTCATCCGTCTGGTCCCGCACGAGGGCTTCCAACCTCCCGATGTGGACCTTCAGCGAGTCTATGTCCTCCCGAAGGGCGACCTCCTCGCGCATGACCTGCAACTGGGCCCGCAGATGCGTCGTGTCGTTCTTCAGGTTGGTCAAGTCGGACTGGACACCACATGCGCTTGTAACGACCAGGGCGCAGACCGCCGGCAGCATGCCCCGGCCGAGGTGTTTCAAGGTCCTTTCTTTCATTTCTCCTCTATTCACGCCGGTTTCATTCGGGCCTGGGTCCCCAGCCTGGTTGCCGGTTGTTGCCCTCGGTGATGACGGGATGAACATCGCCGCCGTTCCAGTACATCCGGTAGATATGGTACTCTCCCTTGCGGATCCGGTCGGAACCGAAGAGAATGTGCAGTCCGTCTGGGGACCAGGCCGGATTCACGTTGTCCCCTTCCGGTCCGCGGACACCCGTGAGCTTCACGATGTTCCGACCGTTGACATCGCAGGTGTAGATATTAAAGACCCGTTGGGAGCCTCCCCGCCTTCCCGGCGCCAGATCACCGCCCACGAAAGCGATGCGGTCACCCCGGGGCGACCACGCGGGCGATCCGTTGTAACCGCCTTCGAAGGTGATGCGATGATCGTTCGAGCCATCTATATTAATAACGTACAGGTGCTTCTGTGTCAATCGGTCCGACATGTATACCACCTGGTCGCCCCGGGGTGACCAGGACGGTGAAACGTTGATCCCGTAACCGGTCGCCAGCGGGATCAGTTCGCTTCCGTCCAACGTGCTGATGAAAAGCTTGGAAATCCCCTTCGTGACCAGGCCCACGATCAAGTGGCGGCCGTCCGGCGACCAGCGTGGCGACAGCACCGTTCTCCCCTTGAAAGAGACCTTGCTGGTTTCCCCGTTCTGCAGGTCGAGTAGATACAACTCGTGGGGCCCGTCCCTGTAGGAGGTGTAGGCGATCCTGGTGCCGTCCGGGGACCAGGTCGGCGAGTATTTCCGTGCGCCGTCCCGGGTCAGCTGCCGGACGTTGAAGCCGTCGTAGTCCGATATGTACAGTTCCGGGGCGCCGCTGCGCTGGGAGATAAAGACGACACGAGTCTGAGCGATGCCTCGATCCCCGGTCAACTGGAACACGATATCGTCGGCCATGAGATGCACGATCCTTCTCAGGGTCAGGTCGAAGGCGGCGTACCCCTTTTCCAGGATCGTCCGCCGGGTGCCCACGTCGGTAAGGCGCACGGAGATTTCCACCTGAGATCCTGAAACCTCGTACGTTCCCGACACCATGACCTGCACGGACAACTTGCGAAGCAGCTCGAGGTCCACTTCCCCGGCGGCGTCCAGGAACACGTAGGCGGTGTCGCCGGCGCTGTCCGTCAGAACCGGGGAGCCAGCGTCCGCTCCGGTCCGGGCCGGAATGGAAAGGTCCCGCACGGCAAATACGCCGGAGAACGACAGGTCCCGCATGAGCACCTGGTTGACGGTGTCCTGCACGGCGGCGTCGAAGGCCGTTCCGTCCCGGGGGGCAAAGGGCTTGAAGGCGATCGGTATGCGGGGGGAGACGCGGGCCTGCACACTGAGATTGACCTCGTCCTGGGCCGACACGGAGTTCGCGCCGAGCAGGGGCAGGACGAAAGCCATCACCAGAATCCTCAACGGCCGGACAAACCGCTGTTTTCTCATTATTTCAGGCTTTCCGTGCTGGAAGCCAAATATGGCCTCGGGCCTGGTACTGCGTGCATTCGCGCCTGCTTCACAATGCGTATTGGAACGCGAAATGCACGCCCAGGTAGGATTTCCTGTAACCTTCCGGCAGCGGCGGCAGCGGATCGGCCGCGTTCAACGCCCGTTGCGCCGCCAGGTCGAAGACCGGGTTGGAAGACGAACGCTCCATGACGACGTTGGAAATCCGGCCCGACCGCGTGACGCGAAAATAGATGACGGTTTCCAGGTGCGTTACGCCGAGCATTCTGGGCACGTTGAAATGCTGTTGTATCTTCCGCTGTATCGCGCCGAGGTAGTACGGGAATTCGAAGTTCCGCTCGTCCAGGCGGATGCCCGGGGAATCGGTTTCAAAGGACTGCGGCGTTTCCGGTCCCGGGTCCGGTTCTTCAGAGACCAGGCGCGGCGTCCTTTCAAGCGCCAGAGCCGCCTCCTCCTGCGGCACGGCGGCCTCCTTCCGCGAGACGACTTCGTACGCCTCGTCTATCATGGGCGGACGTCGAATCGGCGGGCTCTCGGCCAGCGTTACGAGATCGACCCGGTAGACCTGCTGGTCCAGCGATGACGCCGTCGTGGACCACCAGGTATTCAAACCGATCAACCCGGCGATAATCGCGAAATGCAGCAATCCGGAAGCCCAGATCATGCGTGTCATTATCGTGACGGTCTCAGACTGGTCGCCAGTCCTATCTGCGTTACGCCGTGCTCCTTGAGTTTATCGAGCACGGCAATGACGGTGCCGTAGGGCACCCGCTCGTCCCCACGGATAAACACCGGTTTATCCTGCTGATCCTCGAATATCTCCCTGAACACTCCGTCGAACTGGCCGATCGAGAGCAGGCGGTCTTCCAGGTACAGCGACCCCTCGCTCGTTATCGTGATGACGAGGCCCTCGGCAAGATCCGGCGCGGCCGCGCTCGCCCTGGGGAGGTCCACCTGGACTCCGCTCTGGATCATGGGCGTGGTGATCATGAAGATGATCAGGAGCACGGTCATGACGTCGACCAGCGCCGTTACGTTGATTTCCGAAAGGGCGCGGGGCGAACCCGCGCTATTGAAATCAAACGAGTTCATGGCGTCCCCGCAACTGGAGGATGTTCAGGACCGCGGTGGCCAGATCTTCAAGTTCCAGGCCCAGGTCTCTCGACCGCTGCACGAAGTAGTTGTACGCCACCATGGCCGGGATGGCCACGGCCAGGCCCGCGATCGTCGTGATCAGGGCTTCCGCGATACCGGGCGCCACGACCACGATGTTGGTGGAGCCCTTGGTACTGATGTCCAGAAAAGCGGTCATGACGCCCCATACCGTTCCGAACAGGCCGAGAAACGGGCACACGCTTCCCGCCGTGGCCAGTATGGGCAGTCGTTGCTCGAACCGGGCCAGTTCCCGGTGGGCGGCCAGCCGGAGGTCGCGATAGACGGATTCCATCAGGTCCTGGCCGATTTTCTTCGACCGGTCCGCATGGTCTTCGTTGCCGCCTGAAGGGGAGAGAGCCGACTTGTGCTTCTCGTATACCTCGCGGAAGACGACGGCGGCGGGACTGCAGGGCCACTTCGAAGCGACGGTATAAACCTGGTCGTAGTCGCGCTGGGACTGAAAGAAAGCAAGGAAATGCCGGGACTGCGCCTGGGCCCGGCGGAAGTACCGCCAGCGCTCCGCCATAATCGCCCATGAAACGATAGAGAAGATCAGGAGGACGATGATAACGGACTTGGCGACGGTGCCCGAATCCAGAATCAGATTCAGGATACTGACTTCGGATGACAAAGCGCTTTCTTATCCTTTCGACCGATCTCGTGTCCCTTCCCGGCGGCCTGAAAGTAAGAGCCGGGCAGGATGCGTGTCAAGCACTATGGGAGCCCGGATATTGCCGGTTCCTATGCCCTGATCAGCGCGACTTCAACGGCCAGGTTCGGATGTCCGTCGATCAGCTCGAGGGCTTCGGCGATGCGATGCACGGGGAATACATGGGTCAGCAGGGGACGCAGTCTGACCGCGCCGATGCCGACGAGTTTCAACCCCCGTTCCACCAAATGGGAGGTTTCAAACGGCTGTTCCCGTCCCATGATCAGTTGCAGCGATCGTTCCGACCATTCCCGCATTTCGATGGATACGGGGTTTGCCACGGGTTTGAGAACGACCAGCTTTCCGCCCGGCCGCAGCATCGCCGCACATTGGAAAAAGGAAATCTCGTTGCCGGCGCATTCGAGACAAACATCCACGCCCCGGCCGCCGGTCTGGTCCATGACGCGCCGATGGGCGTCTTCCGTGGAGACATTGATCACGGTGTCCGCGCCCGCGTCCCGCGCGCGCTGCAGACGCGTCGCGTGCAGGTCCGCCGCGATTACAGCCGTCGCGCCCGATATGCGCGCGATCTGCGTACTCAGCAGACCGGTGGTCCCCGTACCGCTGATGAAAACCGACCGGTCTTTCACCTGGGCGCGTTCCAACCCGTTCAGGACCGTCGGCATCAGGGCGGCTATGGCGCCCTCTTCAAAACTGATGCCGACCGGCAACTTTACGACGTGGTACGCGGGCACGCTGTGGTATTCGGGAAAACCGCCGTCGGTATGGCAGGCGACGACCCGGTCGCCCGGGACGAGCGCCTCCACGCGCTCCCCGGCTTTCTCGATGATTCCCGTGAAACACCGGCTCAACGACACGTGGCGGCCGTTGGCGGCCGGTACCGGCTTAGCGTCGGCATCGGCGATGCCCCGGCGAGACAGGACACACGCCCGTGCCTTGAGCAGCACTTCCACGTCGTTGCAGGAAGGCACGGGCCCGCTGGATACCTCGGGATTGCCAACCGTATCCAGCGTCAGTTTCTGCATGGCGGCCTCTTCGTCGTACAAGATGCGACCCGGCTCCGGCGCTTGATGACCGGGGAACCCGGGAGGCAGGGTGCTCGTTCACCCCGCCGCGAACCGGCCGGGTCTCCGGCTACCAGTATTCCTCGAAGTGTATATTCCCCTTGTCCCTTCGATGATCCGCCTTGAAGCCACGGGACTCGAGCAGCTCGACCATGCCGGTGGGCGAGGGGTAGGACTTGTCGCCTTCTCTGGTGTAATTGGGCACGCCGATCATGTCCGGGTTTCCACAGATATACACGTGGGTCCTGTCCGGGGCCAGGACGATACCGGTCCTCTCTTCCAGTTCTCCGGTCTTTACGAGGTCTTGTATATACACCTTGCGGTTGAGGTTGTGCGCCTCCCGCGTGGTCAGCGTGATGTAATGGTAGTTCGAATGAAGCCGCTCCAGCCGCTCGTTGGTATCCTGGTAACCCAGGTCCCGGGCGTATCGGACGCAGACCACCGATATGATGTCGGGCCTGTGGCCGTTCCGCAGCAGATCGGCGATCATGCAGTTGTGGGGCGCCTCTCCGGTGCCCGTCGCGGCGAAGATGACCTGGTCTTCCGGCCCCATGTGTTCCAGGGTGTAATGGCCCGTCACCTTGGGCCCCATCCAGAGCCGGTCGCCTTCCTTCAGCATCCACAGCCTGGGCGTGAGGGAAGGATCCTGGCCCTCTTCGCCGTCACGGGCCACGAGCGTAATGTAGAACTCGTAGTAATCCATGTCCCCCGGTTCCAGCAATTGGGCGGGATCGTCCTCGTACATGGGAAAGGACATGGAGTAGGCGCGGCGGACGAGCTTCGTCTTGAGGTTCTCGTTTACATCCTCGTTATGGGCCGGATCGTTGGTGGGCTCCCAGTCGCCCAGGCCGAGGGTCGTGTACTGCCCGGGCTTGTACGGCGGGAGTTCGTCGTCCGGTTTCACCCGGATGATCCACAGTTCGGGGTTCAGCTCATGGATTTCGGTAAGTGTGGCGTTATAATGTTGCTCCCTTAAGGCCCTGATCTCTTCTGACGTATGCATGTATACCTGCCGTGTCTCCGTGTATGGGCCATGGTGAATCAACGGGGGATATGCCGACCGCCAGGCCGCGGTTTATGGAGTATCCTGGAAATCGGCGCCTAAAAATCGGCGCCGATCGTAAAGAAGAACTGGGTATCGTTCAGCGCGTTCCTCAGACGGTAGGAACGCGTACCCGGGAACTCGGATTCCAGTCCCCGGGGCACGTTGGGGAGGGCTTCGTTGTTGTACCACGACGGCCGCCTTCCCAGGTCGAATTGGCGGGCGACATCGAACTTCAGGATCAGGAAGCCGACGCGCGCCCGGGCACCGATTCCATAGGCCACGGCGATTGGGCCTCCCGCCAGCTCTTCCATCGTACCGGGTCCCAGTCCATTGCTCCGGACGAGCCTGCCGTCGACGAATTCACCCACGTTTGGGTAGCCCGCGTACTGGTTGGCCTGCACGGCGCTGGTGTTCTGGTCCCACGCGCTTCCCGCGTCCACGAACAGCGAACCCCGGATCTGCTGGAAGGCGAGCGGAAGCGGCCAGCCCATGGCCAGCACTTCGATCAGTGGAAACCGGAATTCCGCGTTGACCATCGCGACCTTGCTCCCCCAGACGGACCAGTAGTTGGCGCCACGAAAGTCATAGGGGCCTCCGAAGGGATAGAGTTCCTGGTCGCGCCCCTCGCTGGCCAGCCCGAACAGGCGGAAGGCGAAAGCGTAGCGTTGCAACACGTTGAAGTACGTACGGTAGTCGATGAAGGCGCGTGTAAACTCCAATTCACCGAAGGTCGGCGTCACTTCCACGCGGCCCCGGGCACCGGCGATCGGACCGGTGACGCCATAGAGGGTGTGATCGGTGACCAAGGCGACGTTGGGTTGAATGAAATTCACACTGCCGAGGTTCCCGCGCCGGGTTCGGCGAATACCGAAGTAATTGAAGCTCACATCTACCAGTTCACGTGTCCTGTGCACCCCCTGGACGCCCAGTTCTATGCGGCTGAACTGGCTGAAAGGCCGGCTTACGAAGAGATGAACGCCGCGGTTGATCTGGGTCGTCACCTGGGTAAGGATGGGGCTCTGGTAGTTGTAAAACAGGTCGTAACTGTACTGAAACGCCGCAACGCTCCAATTGACGCGCCGGGTCAGGTTGGTATACTGGAGCAGCAAGTTCGCATCGGTCAGGGATCCGAAAACGTTGGCGCCGACAAGAATCTTGTGATTGTTCAGGATATCGCTGAAGGACAGGAGAGAACTGCCCACCAGACCGACGTTCGTGGCGTAACCGGCATTCCCGCCGATATAATCGAGGCCGAAACGGGGGGAGTACTTCTTCTTCTTGAACGTGCCGTCGATCCAGGCGGTCGTATCCGGCAGTTCGCCCCCCGGTCCGATACCGCGCGTGACGGGTCCGAAAGGAAATTCCGGTTCCTGAAGGAGTTCGGTACTTCTCGTTTCCTCGGGCATCTCGTCCGGTGCCGTCGCTTCCGGGACGGACGTCGTATCGGGAGGCGCCGTAAGTACGGTCCGGACGGTGGATACTTTCTCCCGCTCCGGTTCTGAAGTCGATTGCCCGGTCCGCCCGGTCCGCCCGGTCCGCCCGGTCCCGGGCGCCGCGTCCGCCGAAGGGGACAGGGTATCGGCGGCCGCCACGGCGGTGTCCGGCGAAGACCCGTCGCCAGCCCCAGCCGCAGGGTTTTCTTCGGAAGGTTCGGTTCTCAGGGGCGGGGCGAGTTGCTGCGCCACCGGTGACGCTCCGGGCGTCGCGGCCCGTGCGTGATCATAGGGCTCCTTCATCAACGACACCGGGTCGGTGATGGCGAACAGGTCGAATCCGCCCCAGGACAGGGAGGAAAAGACCAGGCGGTCCGCCTTCTGCGCCCAGGTGATGGCGGGACCGGCGGCCGTAACGTTGGTCACACCGGTCAGGATATTGGTAATCTGGTAGGTCTCCCTGGACTTCATGTCCCAGATGAAGATGTTGGAAATGCCGGTGCGGTCCGATATGAAGGCGATCTTCTCGCCATCGGCCGACCACTGCGGCGAAATGCTCTTGCCGATCTGATCGGGGATCTTTTCGACCTCTCCCGTGGCCAGGTCGTACAGCGCCAGTTGCTGATAGCCGAAAGTAAGCGTTCGGAAATTCGTTACTTCGCCCCGGTCCGTGGAAAAGGCGATCTTCTTGCCGTCCGGCGACCACACGGGATCCCGGTCGGTGTACCGGTCCCGGGTCAGCGCCTTCAGATTGCTCCCCGTGGCGTCCACCACGTACAGGTCCGACTGTCCGCCCTGGAGACCGACGAAGACCAGCTTCTTCCCGTCGGGCGACCAGCTCGGCGACGTGGCCCCGTCCAGGTCGACTTTGATACGCCTGACCACCTTTCGCCTCTTGACGTCCATGACATACAGGGCGTCCCGCGCCCCCACTTTGGCCGGAAAGGCGATGTACTGCTCATCGGGCGACCACGAAATGGACGTGGAAAAAAACCGGAGGGACTCGAAATCGGCGGAGCGTTCGCCTTCGACGAGCTTGGAAATGACTTCGCCGTTAATGGCGGAGGCCAGGTAGATGTCGTTGTAAAGACTCTTGTTGGAGATGAATACCAGCTTGTCGCCCCGCGGCGAAATCGCCGGAGCGAGGTGCAGACCCGCCCGGGATTCCCGGACGTCGGTCAGCTGGCGGGCAAAGGCCTGCGGCTTGTCGTAATCCTTGATCTGCGGAAGGTAGGTCTTGCGCACATGCTCGTTCCATTCGTCGGACAGCTTCTCGATATCCTTGCCTATGGAGGAACGAAAGGCCTCGTTTACGTTCCGCATGCGGCCCGTCTTGCGGAGGATCTCACCGATCTTGCGGTCACCGTACCGGTCGCCGATGTAGGCGAAAAGGGCCTGGCCGAACCGGTATACGCCGAAGCTGTAGTCCATGGACGGTATGGTCGGGGGGAGGTAGCCCTGCAGCGCGGCGTCCCGAAGCCACATATGGGTATACGCGTCGATCCCGCCCAGGGACAGGTATTCCGCCATGCCTTCCATGAACCAGAGCGGTGCGACGAAGGCCATGGGGTTCAGGATGGACACCCCCGGACCAGCGCCGTAGAGCACGTCTCCCTGGAAGGCGTGAACGAGCTCGTGGGTGAGCACGTGTTCCAGTTCCGCGTACGAACCGGTAAAGGGAAGCAATATCCGGTTCTTGTTGAACTCCGTCACGCCGCCGGTGCCTTCGCTTATGAATCCGGGCAGGACGTTGGTCTGCTGGAAGTCGGTGTGGGAGGCGTAGAAGATGATGGGGACCTTGTCGCTGAACCGGTGCTGGAGTATGCGGCTCAGACGGTTGTACGACCGCTCGGCCATCCTGGCGGCATCGTAGGCGGCTTCTTCTTCCCCCTGGTAGTAGTAGATCTCGAAGTGGGGCGTCGATATGATCTCCCACTTGAAGTCGCGGTACTGGACCTTGTTCCGACCGAAGTAGTCTCCCTGCGCGAGTGCTACCGTCGGCGTGGCCAGCAGGCACAAGACCGCCAGCATACATCTGAACCGATGTGGCATCCGGAGTCTCCTTGAAGATAGACCCATCTTACCGATCGGCTTTCCCCGTGTCAAGCCAATATGGGCCATTCGCGTACCCGTGCCGCGGACTGCCTGGTGGACATCCGGGCCACGTCTATACTTGATTGCACGAAAAACCGCCGACTTGGTTTCGATTTAATGAAGATCGCGATCTATGACCCGGGAGACTGGAAGGCGGGTTCCCGTTAGACTCTCGAAGGCGGGTTCCTATTCCCGGAAACCGGGTAAATGAAGACGGCGGACCCGGAGCAGGCCCGCCGTCATATCCGACCGCCAATGCGCGACGCAGTTTGGAAAAACTTCCGGGCGGGTTCCGTCAGAACCGTACGGCCACGCCCGCGGAAAGCAGACGACCGATTTCCGGGGCGCCGACGAAGGCGCGGTACTTCGTGTTCAGCAGGTTGCCGGCCTCCACGCTGAAGGTGATCGCGGAGAACTCGTAGGCGGCGTTGGCGTCCACCACGGCGTAGGAATCCACTGGGCCCGCGTATACGCCGTCCAGCATCGGGAAGGAGCCGCGGTAGCTGACCTTGCCGCCCAGGGTCAAAGGCATCGACGAGGGGCGGAACGTCACGCCTCCACTGAACTTGTGCTTCGGGGAATTCAAAGGGACGTCGCCGAGGTTCTCCACGTTCTCGAACAGGTTCCGGTGTATATACGAGTAGCTGCCCGTGATATGCCACGAACGGGTGGGGAACCAGGAGAACCCCAGGTCGGCGCCGTAGACCGTGACGTCGCCGAAATTCCGGTAGGTCAGGGCCACCGCCGTGGGGTCGGAGGCCCGCTCGGGCGTTATGGTGCCGAAGGGAATCATCGCGGTGCCTTCCGCGATCTGGGCAATGTACCGGTCGACCTCGTCCCTGTAGTCGCCGTTCCCGTTGCCGCCGAAAGCGGCCGTATCGAGAAACCTGATCAGGGTGGCCAACTGTACGTTCGCGGGGTCCGCCAGATAGTCGGCGATGCCCTGGCTCAAGGCGCTCCGGAGGGAAGCTTCGTCGATAAACACCGAGGGCGTGAAGATCCAGAGCGGCAGGGTGTAGTCGTTCATCTGCGTTCGGTAGAAATCGGCCGCGAGGACCAGCTTGTTCCGGACGATGCCCTTGTATCCGAACTCGAGCGTCTGCGTGATGGTCGGCCGTATCTTGTCGATGTCCTGGACCGCCGAGACGTCGTACGGATCGAAATCCTGTGTTTCCGGGTTGAGCAGCCTCAGGGAGTTTGTCAGACCGTGGAGATTCTCGGGTATGACGCCGGTGAACTGGGCTGCCAGTTCGGGGGTTACCAGGCCGCCGCTGTCGTTACCCAGTTGCGTGATCAACTCCTCTACCACGAGTTCCCTGGCCGCACTCCAAAGCATGTCGTTGGCCGCCGGATCATCGAGACGGAGGTAGGTATCCCTGGAGAGCCCCGCCACGGTGGCGAAGGGCGACCGGTACATGGGCCGGCCGGTCTCGTCGCGTCGGAAGGTAAAGGGATTGCGCGCGCCGTACGACCGGATATCGATGGTGTTGTCCGGTCCCAGGCCCAATCCACCGAAAAGTCCGCCGAAACCGAACGCGTCGGTAACCGCCCTGATATCCAGCGACAAGGTGGTTACCGTGGGTGTGTTGAACGCCCTGTTGTAGGTGACCCTGAACGTGTTTTCCGGACTGGGCTTCATGACGACCGCCGCACGCGGCGAGAATACCGGGTTGTCCAGCCTGCTGTGCCGGTCCAGGCGGCCGGCGAGCATCAGGCTCACCTGGTCGGTGAACCGGGTCTCGCTCTGGAGGTAGACCCCGTATTCGTCGGTGTCGTCATCGTCTTCGTACGCACCGTGAATAGTTCCTTCCGTACGCGGACGGGTCAGCAGCAGGTCCACGCCGTAAACGAACTGCTGACGCCGGCCGATGTCCGAGGTGTTCTGCAACTGCATCACGGTCAGCGACGACTTGTCCACCACGTCGTCGCCGGTGCGGAGCAACTGGGTAGCCCCCGCGTCGCTCTTGTTGTAGAAAAACTGGCCGAACCAGCCCTTGTACAACATCCGGCCCTGGAGGTAACCATACACCCAGTCCCTGCCCTGTGCCGACCCCTGGCCCGTCATCTGGATGCTGGAACTCTTGGAATACCCCGCCGAACCGATGAACGTCAGCTCCTCCGATGGACGGACGTCGACCCTGATCTCTCCGTACTGGCCCCCGACGTCGAGATTGCGCGGCACGACCTCGGCGGGATCGTGGTGTTCCCAGTCCCGCGCCTTCAGATACTTGCCCGAAATCTTGAGTCCGATCATGTCGTTGACGCTGCTGGCATGGCGGAAGGACGCCTTCCGCAGATTCCGTTCGCCCCCGGAGAGGGACACGAAGTTGCCTTCCGATCCGAAAGGGGACCGGGAAATGATGTGCATCACGCCGTTGGAGCTGTTGGGACCGTAGAGCGCCGAACCGGGACCGCGGACGATCTCTATCCGTTCGATGTCCTCGCTGGTGATGGGAATGATGTGGAAGGAATTGATCCGCAGCGACGGAATCCGCGCGAGCCTGTTGTCCACCATCGTGAGCAGGAGGCCCGACAGCACTTTGTTGAAGCCGCGGATCACCGTGCTGGCCTGTACGATGCCCGTCTTCGCGTGGTCCACGCCGCTGAGAGTCTTGATGTGTTCGTCGACGGACAGCGCCTGGGAATCCCGGATATCCTTCATCTCGACCACTTCGACGGATGCCGGGGCGTCCAGCGCTTTTTCCTGCTTGCGGGAAGCGGATACCACGACCTGCTGGCCCACGAGCGCCGAGGCGGCAAGGCTGAAATCCCTTACCGTACGCTCGCCGGCCCTGATGGCGACACGGGCGGCGGTTACCGTCTCGTAACCCAGAAAGGAAACGGTGACTTCGTATTCGCCGGCGGGAAGGCCATCTACCTGGTACATCCCCCGGTCATCGCTCGTCGTGCCCCGCAACGCTGCGATCGCGGGGCCTTTGACCACGATGTTGGCTCCGAAGAGACCTTCCCCTGCCTCCGATACCACCTTTCCGGTGAGACTGCCCGGATTCTGTGCCGATGCCGGGAGTACGCAGAGCAACAGGGAAAGAAAAACGGCAACCCGTCGCATTCAGGTCTCCTTCCCGCGGGAATCACCTGCGGGTGTGCCGGTTCGCGTGGCTTCGTTTATGATTGGGAACGCGACTTCAAATCCGTTCCGGAGCGCTTGATCGGTCTTTCGCCAGATTGATATAAGTATATGCGAAAACACGACTTTGTCAAGCTGTTTGTCTCCCTCCAGTCCGTCAGAAACGCACCGCGAGGCCCGCCATGACCAGGCGTCCGATCATCGGCGCCCCGACGAACGCCTGGTACTCCTTGTTGAGCAGATTGCTGGCCTCCACGCTGAACGTGACCTTCGCGAATTCATAGGCAGCGCTCACGTCCACGACGGTATGGGATTCCACGTCGCCGACGTAGACGCCGTCGGCCATTTCAAAAGCACCGCGGTAGCGCATGCGGGCGCCGAGGTTGAGCGGCAGGCCAGACGGCTTCAGGCCGATCGCCAGGGACAGCTTGTGCTTTGGCGCGTTCAGGGGAATGTCGTCGATGCCGTCCACGTTCTCGAACAGGTTCTCGCTGATGAAGGAATAGCTACCCGACAGGTTCCAGGTATCGCTGGGATAATAGGAAAACCCGATGTCCGTGCCGTAGTACGAAACTTCGCCGAAGTTGCGGTAGGTCAGCATCACGGCATTGGGGTCGGAGGCCTCCTCCGGGGTCACCGTGCCGTAGGGAATCGCGGCCGCCGTGCTCACGAATATTCCCGTCAGTTCGTCCACCGGCGAGCCATTTCCGTTGCCTCCCACACCCGCGGCCGGATCGTCGATCGCCGCGAGCGCCCCGGCCAGTTGCGCGTTCTCCGGAAGCGCCAGTTGCTGCGCGATGCCGGCTCCAAGGGCCGTGGCCAAGGGACCGGGATCCAGGAACACGTTGGGGGTCACGATGTGTATGGAACTGATGAAATCGTGAATCTTGTTCCGGTAGAAGTCCGCGGTCAGCACCAGCTTGTTGCCGACGACGCCTTTGTAACCCACCTCAAACGTCTCGGTAATGGACGGTCTCATCGGGTCGACGTCCCTGACCACCGCCGGATCGACCGGAATGAAAGGCTCATCTTCCGGTCCCGCTCCCGTGTCCAGTACACCCAGTGAGTTCGTGAGCCCCGGCAGCGCGGACGGGATGACGCCCGGGAAAGCGGCGGCCAGTTGCGCCGCCTGCTGGGCCGCCAGCGGCGCGGCATTCTGAGCCGGAATCCCGAGCGAAATCAAATACTGCGTGATGAGGGGGACCGCCAGCTCTTGGAGCTGCGGCGTAAGCTGCGCCAGCACGGCTCCGCGGGCCACGCCCCAGAGGAGATTGGTGCTGGCCGGATCGTTCATGGGGAGATATGCGTCCACGGGCAGGCCCGCCACGGGGGCGAAGGGCGACCGGTACATGGGCAGGCCGTTGTCTCCGCGCCGGAACGTGAACTGCGAGTTGACGCCCTGCGTGCGCAGGTCGATGGTGCGGTCCGGACCCAGGCCCAGGGCGCCGAAGTTCATTCCCAGGTCGAACGGATCTGAGCTTGCGATCAGGTCGAGAAAGTAGTGCACGGAACTCGGCGTGCCGAACGCCCGGTTGTACGTCAGCCTGAGCGTACTCTCCGGCGAAGGCTTGATAACCAGGGCCGCCCGGGGCGAGAATACCGGGTCCTCGATCTTGCTGTGCTCGTCCAGCCGGCCGGCCAGCATCAGGCTGACCTGGTCGTTCAGATTCGTTTCGCTTTGAATGTAGAGTCCGTATTCGTCCAGATTGTCCCGGTCTTCGAATTGACCGTGGGTCGTATTCCCGGTGTTGGGCCGGGTCAGCAATACGTCCGCGCCATAGGTGAACTGCTGCCGGTCACCCAGCCCGAAGTTGTGCTGAAGCTGCATGACGGTCAGCCTCGAGGTATCCACGATCGGCTGGGTGGTCCGGAGGAGCTTGGTATCGCCCGCGTCGTTCATGTTGAGAAAGATCTGCGCGAACCATCCCTTGTACTGCGAGCGGGCCTGAAAGAACCGGGTAGACCAGTCGACGGCCTGGGCCGCGCCCTGCCCGGTCATCTGGATGGCCTTGATCCGGGAATACCCCGCCGATCCGATGATGGACAGGTCGTCGGTCGGACGCAGGTCGATCCGGACTTCTCCGAGCAGGCGTTCGTTGTCGTTATCCCGCGGGATGACCTCCGCCGGGTCTTCGTATTCCCATTCCCGGGCCTTCGAGTACTCGCCCGAAACCTTGAACCCTATTTTGCCGTCGACGCTGCTGGCGTGCCGGAAGGTCGCCTTGCGCAGACTGCGTTCGCCGCCGTACAGGGAAAACGCGTTGCCCTCCGAACCGATGGGCGACCGGGTCACGATGTGCATGACCCCATTGGCGCTGTTGGGACCGTAAAGGGCGGAGCCCGGCCCGCGGACGACCTCGATGCGCTGGATATCCTCGCTTGTGAGGGGAATGGCACTGCCCATGTTGAGTCGGAGCGAGGCGATGCGCGCGATCCGATTGTCCACCATCTGCAGGAGGGAACCGGTGAACGTGCGGTTGAAGCCCCGGATTACGGTGGAGCTCTGGGAAACGCCGACCTTGGCCTGGTCCACGCCGCTCAGGTCCTTGATGTAATCGGTTACCGACAGGGAAGGCCGGTTCATGATCTCGTCCAGCTCCACAACGGACACAGAAGCCGGTGCGTCGAGCAGCTTCTCCTGTTTGCGCGACGCGGAAACCACGACCTCCTGGCCGATCAGCGTCGTGGCGGCCAGGTCGATGTCGAGCCTCGTGGTCTCGGCGCTGCGGATCCCAACGCCAGCCGTGGTGACCGATTCGTAGCCGAGAAAGGACACGGTGACCTCGTAGTCGCCCGGCGGCAGGCCGTCGATGCGGTACGTCCCGTCGCCTCCGGCCGTCGTTCCCCGCAATGCTTCGATCGCGGTCCCCCTGACGACGATGTTGGCGCCGGGCAACGCCGTTCCGTCTTCGGCGGCCACACTGCCTGCCAGGCCGCCGGTTTCCTGGGCGGCCGCGGGTCCTATGCTGAACAGTACGAGCAGAATCACGCTTGCGATTCGCATGATGAGAACCTCCTCACGAGATCCGGTTGTGATTGAAGACCATTGGTGCGGGTCTGTGATTTTTGGCCTGTGATTCCTGGCCGTCTATGACAAGAACACGTATCGTGCGATAAAGACAAGGGCCAACACATCGACGAGCGGATGCACTTCGCCTCCCCTGCCGCTCAGTCGCTTGATGATCGGATAGGCGACGAAGCCAACGGCCAGGCCGTCGGCGATGCTGAAAGTCAACGGGATCGCGATGAGCGTCAGGAAGACGGGGACCGCCTCCGAGGCGTCGCTCCATTTGACCTGCGCGGCCGAGGCCATCATCAGCACGCCCGTTACGACCAGGGCGGGCGCGGTGGCGAAAACCGGTATCGATTCCACGAGGGGCGTCAGAAACAGCGCGCCGAGGAACAGGACGGCGACGATCAGGCTGGCGAATCCCGACCGCGCCCCGGACGAGATCCCCGTGGCGCTCTCGATGTAGGTCGTCACGGTCGATGATCCCAGGACGCTGCCGAAAACCGTCCCGCAGGAATCCGCGAGAAGCGCACGGTTGGCCCGGGGCAGCCGGCCCTGGGCGTCCAGGTATCCCGAACGCTCCGAAAGTCCGACCAGCGTGCCCATGGTATCGAACAGGTCCACGAAAAGAAAGGCGAAAACGAGATGCAGCATGGCCGAGTCCAGCATCAAAGGCAGGTTAACGACGGCTTCGCCGAACAGGTTCGCGGGCCAGACGGGAAGGCTGACGACGCCGGCCGGCCACGGCGCCACACCGGCGATCATGGCCAGCAGCGCGACCCCCGCAACGCCCAGCAGGATCGCCCCGCGGACACCCCGCGCAAGCATCACGCCGGTGCCCAGCAATCCGGCGAGTGTCAGTCCCACCGTCCAGGAGCGTACCTCACCCAGGCCGACCAGCGTGGCGGGATTGTCCACGATGATGCCCGCGTTCCCGAGCCCGATAAAGGCGATGAACAGTCCGATGCCCGCGGCCGTCGCACGTTTCAGCGGTTCCGGAACGGCCGTAATGATCGCTTCACGCACCCGCAGCACCGTCATTAAAAGAAACAGGAGTCCCGAGGCCAGCACAACGGCGAGGGCAAGACGCCAGTCCACGCCCATCCCCTGCACGATCGTATACGTAAAAAAGGCGTTGAGGCCCATGCCGGGCGCCAGGGCAAAGGGGTAGTTCGCCAGGAGCGCCATCAGCAACGTGCCGGCCGCCGCGGACGCGCACGTCGCGAAGAGCAGTTCCCCGAACAGCGCCTCGCCCATCGCTTCCGAAAGAACGCCCGGGTTCACGACCACGATGTAGGCCATCGTCATGAACGTGGTCAGGCCGCCGGTCACCTCCGCGCGCCAGTTCGTGTTGAGTTCGTCAAATCTGAAGTAGGACGCGATCCGGTTCATGGGCAGGTCTCACGGTCTCCGAAATCACCTTCGGTTCTTCCGAAATCGTGACATCCGGGTCAGGCGGACGCCCCGTTCGCGTTCGCGTCGCACAGGCGCGCACGTGGATGAACGGAAAGCGACAGGCCGTCCCGTTGTCCCTTCCCGAAACGATAGGCCCCGGCCGCCGCGATCATGGCGCCGTTGTCCGTACACAGGATGGGCGGAGGATAGATCACCCGGATTCCCCGCTCGGCGCCCTTTTCGGTCATCCGCTCGCGCAGGCGGCTGTTGCAGGCCACCCCGCCCGTGATCAATATGGTATCGGCGCCCACGGCCAGGGCGGCGGCGGCGGACTTGTCGACCAGGACGTCCACGACGGCTTCCTGGAAGGCCGCGGCGATATGCGTCTGGTCGCGGTCTATTTCGTCTTCTGATCGTTTCGACAGGTACATGCGCACCGCGTTCTTGAGGCCGCTGAAGCTGAACTCGAACCCCTGCGGGTCCAGGTATGTCCGGGGAAAATCCAGGAACCCGGGATCGCCGTTCCGCGACAGCCGATCGATGACCGGGCCGCCGGGATACCCGATCCTCATCAGCCTGGCGACCTTGTCGAAGGCCTCGCCGGCCGCGTCATCGCGGGTATTGCCCAGAATACGGTACCGGCCCCAGCGCTCGACGTGCACAAGCTGGGTATGGCCGCCGGAAACGACGAGCGCGATGAAAGGCGGGTCAAGACCGGTGTCCGCCAGGCGGCCGGCGAACACGTGGCCTTCGATGTGGTTCACGCCGACCAACGGTTTGTCGAGGGCCAGCGCAATGGATTTGACGGTAGACAGTCCGATCAGCAGGCATCCCGAGAGGCCGGGGCCATAAGTCACGGCCAGAGCGTCCAGGTCGTCCGGATCGCAGGAAGCCTGTTGCAGGGCGGATTCGATGGCGGGCAGCAGCAGGGTCAGGTGCGCCCGGGAGGCCAGTTCGGGTACGACGCCTCCATATTCCTGGTGTATGCCCTGCGAGGAGATAACGTTGGACAGGACGGTCGTCTCATCGCGCACGACGGCGGCCGCGGTTTCGTCACAGGAAGTATCGATACCGAGGATGAGCACGGCACCCCCATCTGCTTACTTGTGAGACTGCGTCATGGGCCTTCCGTAACTGATATCGCCGTTGTCGATGCGAATGTTGAAACCGCATTCCGGATTGGAACACGCCCAGGCCTTGTACTCGATCGTCGCGCCGTCCCGGCCATAGTCGGAGAGCGGAATCAACACGCCCACCTTGCATTTCTGACACAACGGAAAAGTCAGGTCCATCACGAATGCATCTCCCGTCCAGGGGTTGACTCGATGAAACGAAGGCCCATCTACTGCGTTTGGTTTTCAGATTATGATGCAACACCGGCGGCATTGTCAATGATTATACCACGTATCGTGCCGCGCTGGCCACGCGGACCGCGAGAAGACGCGGCGCCGAGGGCAGGGCGTGCCCGGGCGGGATACCCGGGCGGCCTGCGGCCGGGTTACGGCGAAGGGTGTTTATGATCCGGTGTGGATGTCAGTGGATGATCTTCGAGGCGAGTTGAGTAAACAGCGCGGGTACACTGTAACCGGTAACCGGAGCATCCGATTACGGATCGCTTTTTCTCAAACGGAACCTGGTATGGTCGCCGCGGAGTTCGAGCAACGAGCCGCCCCCGTTGATCGTGCCGGTTATGATGCCTTCGTCGCGCCGGAAAACCCGGGTCGAAATCTCGAAATCGGAGTCCAGGTCGCTCTGGTGGCTGACGTCGGAGTAGAGGTCGAGTCCCTGATAGCGAGGCAGGTACAACTCCGTCAGACCCTGGTGCGCGCGTATCCGCGTGTCGCCGCTGAGTCGAATCGCTTCCATGCGCACGTCCGCGTGTCTCGCGTCCAGTTCGACGGCGCCTTCCAGCTCCGTCAGCCGAAGCGTGCCGTGATCCATGTCGAGACGCGTCAGACCCGTCCAGTCCGTGCCCGTTACCGTGCTGTAATGCGCGTGAATGCGAATCGCGCCTTCCACGTGCTGGATCCTCGTATCCGTATGGCGAACCTCCAGGGCCAGATTGATACGGCGCGGCATTCGTATTTCGTAGTGGACGTAGGGGATATGCCGGATACTGATGAACCATCGTTTGTAATCGGGAATATCATCGTAGTCGGACCGTATCCGCAACGATCGTCCGGATCCCTCCACGTCGATTCTCAGCGCCGTTATGATCTTACTCGCGTAGTCGGGGTTGATATCGAAGGGGGACTCGATACGGGCGACGATTTCCACCTCGTTACGGTCCCATGACGACAGTTCAAGGCTGCCCCTGCCGGTTTCTATGTCCAGGTGGCCGCCGGGTTCGAACGCGACCGTTTTAGCGTAATGCCTGACCTCTGCGAAGGCGTCCCGGTGAAATCCCGTCAGGTCGCCGGGCAGCAGGGCGAGCACAATGGCAACGGCAAGGACTCTGCACGCGTGGGTAAACATAAGGCACCTCCCATCCGGTGAACTTAAGGTCTTTGCGATGGACCCCGCGGAACGAAGGATGCGAGGTCATCGCGTCTACCACTTTAGACCCTGTATGGGAGGCATATGTTACCGCAAAAAAGATAAGGAAACGGCGCATGCGATCCGCTCGACCGGGCCGGGAGCCGGTCTCAGCGTCTGAGGAGGTTCCGCAGGACGAACCATACGTTTTCCCTGCGTTCCCGGAGCCGCCGGTAGAAGTAGGGCATCCACTCCGTGCCGAAGGGCACGTAGATCCGCATCCGGTAACCCTGTCTGCGCATCTCCCGCTGGTACCGGGGCCGCAATCCGTACAGCATCTGGAACTCGAAGCCGTCCCTTGGAACCTCCAGACGCTCGGCATACCGCGCGACGCCCTTGATGAGGTAATCGTCGTGGGTCGCGAAAGCGGGATAGTGGCCGTCCCGCAGGAGCTGTTCCGCTATCGAAAGAAACGCGCCGCGTATGTTGGGCATCCGCTGCAGGGCCAGGTCGGAGGGCTCCCGGTAGGACCCCTTGCACAGCCGCACGCGGGCGCCGATCTTGTTGAGCACGAAGATGTCGTGGGGACTGCGGAGCAGCATGGCCTGGATCACCACGCCGGCGTTCCTATGGCTTTCGTACAGGTTGTAGAAGATGTCGAGGGTCTGCTGCGTATAGGGCGACCCTTCCATGTCCAGCCGGATGAAGATGTCCCGCTCCTTCGCGGCTTCCAGGATCCGGCACAGGTTGTCTACGCAGTATGCCTCGTCTATATCCAGCCCGAGGTGGGTGAGTTTGACGGAGATATTGGCCTTGAGCGCGCCGTCACGGATCAGGTCCAGCACGACGAGATACTGCCGGACCGCGTGCTCGGCCCCGGCCCGATCCCGGGTTCCTTCGCCGAGCATGTTCAACGTGACGTCGAGTCCCGCGCCGTTCAACTCCCGGACGACTTCGACCGCGGCTTCGAGAGATTCCCCCGCGACGAATCTCCTGGCGAGGAAAAAGAACCGGCTCATTTCGCCTCCGGCACGCCGTGCGGCGGACAGGTTACGCCACGAAGGGATTGCGCCCGAATCCGGGACGGCGCCCATAGGTCCATGCCACCCGGCTCATGTCCTCGTTTGACATCCGCCAGTCCATGAGTCTCACGCGAAGGTCCTGGACTGTCCCGGCATAGCGTGGATCACCGGCTACGTTCCGAAGCTCTCCGGGATCCGCTTCCAGGTCGAACAGCACGTCCGGCATGCCGTTGAAATGCCAGTACTTGAACCGGTCGTCCCGTACCATCCAGCCCCGGCACCTCTCCGGCGGGATGCCGAGTTTCTTCGGCGTCCAGTAGAATCGGAAATCCCAGTCGGCGTAGACTTCCGTGCGCCAGTCGCCCGGCCGTTCCCCCCGCAGGAGAGGAACGAGGGACCGGCCCTGCAGGAACGCCGACGTGTCCGGTCCGCCTGGTCCGCCTGGCCCGCCCGGTTCGCACAGTCCGCACACGTCCATACAGGTGGGAAGGACGTCGAGGGATTCGACGAAATCGTCCATCGCCATGCCGCGCGTTCCATCCGCGCAGGACCGGGGATCGCGGACGATGAAGGGCACGTTGTACGCCTCGTCGTAGAAGAGTTCCTTTTCGAACATCCAGTGGTCGCCCACATATTCCCCGTGGTCGGACGTAAAGATGATCAGCGTATTCTCCCAGAGCCCGCGGTCCTTCATGAAGCGGAACAGCCTTCCCAGGTGGTCGTCGATCTCCGTGATCAACCCGTAGTACGTGGCCCTCCGCCGGCGCCAGACCGCCTCGTCGTCATACGCCACGCCCCCGCGTTCTATGCGGAAGGGGACATGGAAGGGATGGGGCCGCGCCAGTTCTTCCGGGGACCGGTTCGGTGCGGGGGAATCGGCGGGATCGTATAGTTCGTTGTACGGATAGGGCGCCACGATGGGCAAATGGGGCTTGAAATAGGAGAGGTGGAGGAACCAGGGCGACCCGGGAGATCCGGGCGATCCGCCGGCGTCCTTCATGAAGGCCATGGCGCGGTCCGTCATGAACGCGGTATCGCTGTCCTCCCGCCTGAACCGCGTGGGGTAGGCGGAGTGATCGCCGTCGGCGCCGGCGGGCATTTCCACGGCGAACGGGTCGCGCAGGACTTCATCGGGATATCCCCTGGCTGCGAGATGCGCAAGCCACCCCTCCCCCCTGCTTTCATTCAGTTCCCAGGATTCCAGGCCGGCCAGGGCCGCGCGCCGGAACCCCTGTTCAGGCTGCGCCTCCGGTTCGCCAAGGGGATCGGGGGTGTAGTGCGTCTTGCCGCACAGGGCCGCCCGGTAACCCCCGTCCGCGAAGTAATGCCCCATCGTCTTCTCGTCCGCGGGCAGGGGGACCTCGTTCCAGGGCGACCGGTTGGCGTGGGGGTATCGCCCCGTGTAGAAGCACATGCGGCTCGGACCGCAGACTGCCGACTGTACGTAGGCCCGCCGGAACAGGACGCCGTCGCCGGCAAGTTCATCCAGGTGGGGCGTCCTGACCACGGGATGGCCGGCGCAGGACATGCAGTCCGCCCGCATCTGGTCGGTCATGATGAAGAGTACGTTCAGTCGATTGCCGGGCATGGAGTTTCTCCGCGTGCCGCGGGGTGCGGGCGCGGCGGTCCTGCCGCCGAAGCCCGGTTTGCGCGTCCTGTCCTGCAGTCGGTAATATGCAGCCGCGCACGCGTTATGGCAAAAGCATATTCGGCGCCCCGCGGACTCCTGCGGCGGGTGCCGCGGACCGGTGCATCCGTTTCTGGGAATACGCGACAGGTTTTGTGAATACGGACTTCCATGAAGATGTATGAAGTAACGCCCGAAGACGAAAGACCCCGGGCTGTAGCTCGACACGAAAAAAACGCAACTATTCGCGCGGGTCTCAAGTCATAGAAGCAACAAGTTTCAAGAGCGTTTCCCGACGGGCAGGAAGACAGCAGGAGGCAGCACATTGCTCAGGACAAGACTGATTCGGTGGATCACGGTCCTTTCGATCGCATCCTTACTCGCACCGGCGGAATCGGCGGCGCGCGAACCGGCGCCGGAAAAACGGGTTTACAACACACGGCATATCGTGTCGCAGCCCCCTGACATCGACGGGAAGGGCGATGATCCGGCCTGGGACGACGTGGAATGGTCCGGTGATTTTACCCAGCTGGATCCCGACGACGGCGGGGAACCCTCGCAGCAGACGGCTTTCAAGATCCTTTTTGACGATCACAACCTCTACGTGCTGATCCGTGCCTATGATACCAAACCGGACCGGATCACCAGCCGCGTAACCCGGCGGGACGACTGGGACAACGACTGGGTGGAGATCCATTTCGACAGCTACCACGACAAGCGCACGGCGTTTTCCTTTACGCTGACCGCCTCCGGCGGCCGGGGCGACGAAGCCATATCGAACGACGGCAACGACTGGGACGCCAGCTGGGACCCCGTATGGTTCGGCGCGTCCACCATCGACGAAGAGGGGTGGCTTGCCGAGATGCGCATACCCCTGAGCCAGCTGCGGTTCTCCGGCGAGGAGGGACAGGTATGGGGCCTGCAGGTACAAAGAAGGCTGTACCGCCGCGAGGAGCGTTCCGGCTGGCAGCACATCCATCGGAATTCGCCGGGCTGGGTCAGTCTGTTCGGAGAACTGCGCGGACTGGAAGGAATCGAGTCTTCCCACCGGATCGAGGTATTGCCCTATGTGGTGGGTGACCTCAACCGGTTCCAGGCCGAAGCGCGGAATCCCTTCCGCGACGGACAAAGCGCTGCCGGACGCATCGGATTGGACGGCAAGATCGGCCTCGCCGGCAACCTGACCATGGATCTGGCCGTGAACCCCGACTTCGGCCAGGTCGAGGCGGACCCTTCGCGGGTGAACCTGTCGGCCTTCGAGCTGTTCTTCGAGGAACGGCGGCCCCTTTTCGTCGAAGGGAAGAACATCACCGAGTTCGGCGTCGGCGGCGGCGGTCCCTTCCGGAACGACCAGTTGTTCTACTCGCGGCGTATCGGCCGGTCTCCCCAGCGGAATCCTGATCTGTCAGACGGCCAGACCATGGATATGCCGCGGAATACGCCCATACTCGCCGCCGCGAAGATCACCGGAAAGACGCCCGGCGGCCTGTCCATCGGCATCGTGGAAGCGGTCACCGCGGAAGCCTCCGCCCGGATAGACACGGAGGGCGCGCGGAGTGAAGAGTCCGTGGAACCGCTGACCAACTATCTGGTCGCACGCCTCCAGCAGGACTTCAACGACGGGGGCACGTCGCTGGGTACGATGCTCACGGCGACCAACCGGAACAACAACAAGGCCCACTTCGATTTCCTCAACCGGGCGGCCTACACGGGCGGGATCGATTTCCGCCACCAGTGGAGCGACCGGACCTACTGGCTCAACGCGAGCCTGTCGTTCAGCCATATCCGGGGCGAACCGGAAGCCATTACCCGTGTGCAGCGCAACTCCGCGCGGTACTACCAGCGTCCCGACGCCTCCTACGTAGCCCTCGATTCCACGCTGACCGCCCTGAGCGGCCATGGCGGCAGCTTCGGCATAGGCCGTTCGGGAAACAGCCCGTGGAACATGGGGATCTCCGGAACCTGGCGCTCTCCGGGCCTCGAACTGAACGACGTGGGTTTCCTGCGCCAGGCCGACGTATTCATGCAGAACAGCTGGTTCGGTTACCGGTCGGAAAAACCGAACCGGATCTTCCGCGCGTACAATGTGTTCCTGAACCAGTGGCAGGGATTCACCTTCGGCCGGGGCCGGAAATTCCTGGGCGGCAACATCAACGGGGGCGGTCAGTTCAACAACTACTGGTGGGTGTGGCTTAACGTGAACTCGGAGATCGAAGGCTTGTCCACCACCGCCCTGCGCGGCGGGCCGTCCCTGAAAACACCGGGTAACGTGGAATTCAACTTCGACGTGGACACCGATGGGCGCAAGCCGATCAGTTTCGGCGTTGGAGGCGGCCACAACCGGCGCCGCGATGACGCGGGACGCTCGAGCTGGATGTACCTGTCCATGCGGTACCGGCCGAGTAACGCCATGAACATCCGCATCAATCCGTTTTTCGACACCAACTGGAACGAGTTGCAGTACGTGTCCGATGAATCGTTCGGCGACGCGGACAGATACCTGCTGGGCCGCGTCGACCAGAAGACGCTGGGGATCGGCATCCGGCTCAACTACAGCATCACCAACAACATGTCCATCCAGTACTACGGCCAGCCTTTCGTATCGGCCGGCCGCTACGCCCGGTTCAAGCGTATAACCGACGCGCGGGCCGACCGGTATGGAGACCGGTTCGCAATGCTTTCGGACGAGCAGTTGAACTACGACGATTCGGACGGAGTTTACCGCGTGGATGAGAACCTGGACGGGCAGACCGACTACACCTTCGACGATCCCGACTTCAATTTCCGCCAGTTCCGTTCCAATCTGGTTTTGCGGTGGGAGTATACGCCGGGCTCGACGCTGTACCTCGTGTGGCAGCAGCAGCGCAGCCGCTCGGGCGGCACGGGCGAATTCTCCGCCGGGCAGGACCTGAACGACCTGTTCGACACCTATCCCTCGAACATCTTCCTGCTGAAATTCAACTACTGGTTCTCGGTCTAGGGCCGGGAAGCGGCGCGGAAGCGGACCGGGAAGCGGCTCAAGCCTGGCCGGTCCAGGGCCGCCGATGGCGCGAAGCCAGGCGGGGCGATATGGACTAGGCGGGTGAGGGCCGCAGCTTGTTCACCATTTCCAGCATGGCGGTCATGTAGCCAATGGCGTAGGCGCGGCCCCGGTGGTTCCAGTCGGTGTCGTCGACGAAATGGGGGACATGGTCGGTGATCATGAACCCGGTGAACCCGACCTCCTTCAGCGTTCGCATGACCTCGTAGGGGTCGACGTTGCCCTCGTTGATGAAGCACTCGTTGAAACAGGGCACGTTCCCCTGCACGTCGCGGAAATGGACGTAGATAATTCTGCCGGCTTCGCCGAAGTGCCGCACGGCCTTGATCACGTAGTCGTGACCCCCCATCTCAGACCAGCATCCCATGCAGAAATCCAGGCCGTGGTACGGACTGTCGAAGGTGTCCATGGCCCGCTTGAAGCCCTCGAAGCTGCTGAAGATCCGCGCCACGCCGCCCAGCATGGGGATGGGCGGGTCGTCGGGGTGCAGCGCGAGCTTGACGTTGCTCTCCTCGGCGACCGGCAGGATCCGCGTCATGTAGTAGTGGTAGTTGTCCCACATCTCGTCTGCCGTGAAGATCCTGCCGTGGGTGGGTTCCGCGTCCCGGTGGGCCTCGAAATCGAACCTTGTGGCCGTGGCCCCGCCGCGGAGTACGGCGGGATCGGGCGTCCGCCAGACGGAACTGGGGATCCAGTGGTACCCCAGGATGGGAATGCCGGCCCGACCCATGTTCCGGATCGTGTACTTCATGTTCTCGATCTGCTCGTCGCGGCCCGACAGCCCCAGCATGGCCTTGTCGTAGAAGGGGATGGGCACGTTCTCCAGGGCCATCAGGCGCAGTTCGGCGTTGTCGGCCCGCTGCTTAAGGTCGACCAGGTCCTCCAGCTCCCAACGCTTCTCGCCCGGCAGTTTCGGGGTGTTCATGAGGAAGTCGTCGGCGCCGAGCTGCTTGATGTAGGCGAGTTTCTCGTCGGTGAGGACGTTGAACTGCCCGAGGCCGATGCGCATTTCCAGGGTCATATCAGTCCTTTCCTTCCGCGGAATCGCCTGAAGGGGCGTCTGGTTCCGGACCATTCGGGATCGCCGGGCGGTCCGTCTGCCCGGGCGCTTCCGGCTGATCCTGCTTCCTGGACAGCTTCACGCCCTTGAGCGCCTTGGGCGCCAGGCGGATGCCCTTGGCCCGGTTCCCACGCACCGGATAGCTGGAAAGGTCGAATTCCTCCTCGAAGACCCGCATGCGCGGCGTGGGTTTGTAAGTGACGGTCGCCATGACATCGGGATCCGTGGTCAACTGGAGGATACGGCAACCCTCGGGCACGAGTTCGTATCCCCTGTTCAGGATGAACTTCTCCAGCTTGCAGCGCTTGACAAAGGGGTGGCCGTTCCGGTCCCTGTAGATCATTGTGAATACCAGGTCGGGATCTACAAACCCGCAGTGCAGCATGCCCTTGTCCACGAAGAGCCGTTCGATTTCATCGTGGAGGGCGTAGGCGCCTGTCTTGCGGATCACCAGCACCCGGTCGTACGGGGATACATCGAAGAGGGTATCGCCGCTGCTGAGATCGTACCCGAGGTACCCGGTGTTCCGGTCGTACTTGAGCGCGAGATTTCGCTGCGCCGCCTCCCGGGCATCGACCCGCTTGAAGGAGGTGATGGTCGTCCTGCGCTGAAAAGCCTCGCGATACTGCCCGATGAGTCCTTCCAGGAGCGTGATCGCGCAGGCCGAAAGATTGCCCAGGTGATCCCTGATCTCGCGCAAGCGGTTCCGAATGCCCTTCATCTCCTCGTTGGCGCGGTTGATATCGTACAGGGAGATCCGGCGGATCGGCACCTTGAGCAGGGTATCGATATCCTCGGACGTCAGTTCCTTCACCTTTGATTCGAAGGGTTCGAACCCCTCCCGGATCGCTTCGTGGATCTTCTCCTGCTCCCGGACTTCCTCGATGCGCTTGTAGATCCGTTCCTTGATGAAGAGTTGCTCCAGCGTTTTCGCCCGCAGCTTCGCGTGCAGCTGCTTCCGTTCGATCTTGAGTTCCGCTTCGAGGACTTCCAGGAGCCGCTGCGTGTTGTGCCTGAGCACGTCGGTAACGGGCAGTATGCACGGGTGGCCCGCCCGGATTACCAGCACGTTCGTGGAGATGGAAGACTCGCAGTCGGTGAAGGCGTAAAGGGCGTCCACGGTTTCGTCTGAATGCACGCCCCGGGCCAGCCGGATTTCTATCTCCACCTCGTCCGCCGTGAAGTCGGAGATGCCGGCGATCTTCAACTTGTTCTTCTTCGCCGCCGCCTCGATGGAAGCGATCAGGCTTTCGGTGGTCGAACCGAAGGGCAGCTGACGGATGACGATGCGCTTGGGGTCCCTTACGTCCAGGTGGGCGCGGACCATCACCTTACCGTTGCCGTCGTTATATTCCGAGACGTCCACCAGGCCCCCGGTGGGGAAATCGGGCAGGACCTCGAAAGCCTCGTCCCTGAGGCAGGCGATCTGGGCCTCCATGAGCTCGATGAGATTGTGGGGCAGGATCCGGGTCGCCATGCTCGAGGCGATGCCCTCGGCGCCCAGGGCGAGGAGCACGGGAATCTTCGCGGGAAAGGCCACCGGCTCCCGGTTGCGGCCGTCGTAGGAATCCACGTATTCGGTGATTTCCGGATCGTGCAGCACCTCCCTGGCAAGCTGCGTCAGCCGGCATTCGATGTACCGGGCCGCGGAGGCGGGGTCGCCGGTCAGGATGGAACCGAAATTGCCCTGCTTCTCGATGAACATGTCCTTGTTGGACAGGTTGACCAGCGAGCCGAAGATGGACTGGTCCCCGTGGGGATGGTACCGCATGGTCTGGCCGACCACGTTGGCTACCTTGTGGTACTTCCCGTCATCCATCTCGAAGAGGGTATGGAGAATACGCCGCTGCACCGGCTTGAGACCGTCGTCGATCTCCGGTATCGCGCGGTCCTTGATGAAATAGGAGGCGTACTTCAGGTAGTAGTCGTCGAAGAGGGTATCGGCGTAAGCCATGGATATCCTATACTTCGTCCAGCAGGTTTTCCACGATGTATTCCCTGCGCTCGGGCGTGTTCTTGCCCATGTAGAAATTCAGGGTGTCCGGTATGCTGTGGATGGAACGGACGTTGACCTTCACGAGCCGCATGTCGGCACCGATGAACTGGCCGAATTCGCCGGGCGAGATCTCTCCCAGCCCCTTGAACCGGGTCACTTCCGCGCCCCGTATCCGGCCTAAGGCCGCGTTGCGTTCTTTCTCGCTGTAGCAGTACACGGTTTCCTTCGTGTTGCGTACCCGGAAGAGGGGCGTTTCCAGGATGTGGACGTGGCCCGCGAGCACCATCTCCTCGAAGTAGCCGAGGAAGAAGGTCATCAGAAGGTTTCGGATGTGATAGCCGTCGTAATCGGCGTCCGTCGCGATGATCACTTTGTTGAACCGCAGGTTCGACATCCCCTCCTCGATGCCGAGGGCCATCATGAGGTTGTAAAGCTCCTCGTTCTTGTAGATGGCCGCCCGCGTGCGGGAAAAGACGTTCAACGGCACGCCCTTCAGCCCGAAGATCGCCTGGGTCAGCGGGTCCCGGGCCGATACCATGGAACCGGCGGCAGAGGGCCCCTCGGTGATGAATATGGAGGAATCCTCTCCGTACTTCGCGTGATCGAAGTGGTACTTGCAGTCCTTGAAATTGGGGATCTTGATGGCGATGCGCCGGGCCGCCTCGCGGGCTTCCTTCTTGACCGCGTTCAGTTCCTTCCGCAGGCGCTCGTTCTGCGTGATCTTCTCCTGGATCCGCTGGGCGGACTCCTGGTTCTTGTGCAGAAAGTCCACCACGGCGCTCCGGACCTCCGAAACGAGCCAGCCCCGGATCTCGGTATTGCCCAGCTTGTTCTTGGTCTGGGACTCGAAGACCGGTTCCTTCAGCTTGATGGCGATGGCGCCCGCGATGGACTCGCGGACATCCACCCCCCCGTAGCTCTTCTTGAAGTACTCGTTGACGCCCTTGAGGATGCCTTCGCGGAAGGCGCTCTGGTGGGATCCTCCGTCCGCAGTGTACTGGCCGTTCACGAAGGAGAAGAGCGTCTCGCCGTAATTGGTGGTGTGCGTGAAGGAGAACTCGATGTACTGGCTCTTGTGATAAGAGGGCTCGTAGAGGACATTCTTCCCCACCTCGGCCTTCAGGAAATCCAGCAGTCCGTACCGGGAAACGAAGCGCTTCTTATTGTAGATCATGCGGAGGCCGCTGTTCAGGCAGGCGTAGTTCCACATGCGGCGGTCGACATAGTCCGGCTGAAAGGCGTATTCCCCGAAGATCTCCTCGTCGGGCAGGAATTCGACATAGGTGCCGTCCGGCTCATCCGTATCGCCTTCGTGCTGGCCGAGAAGCTGTCCCCTCTCGTATACCGCCTCCGCGAACCGTCCGTCCCGGTACGCCACGGCGCGGAAATCGACGGAGAGGGCGTTGACCGCCTTGGCGCCGACGCCGTTCAGTCCGACGCTGAACTGAAAGACCTCGTCATTGTACTTGGCGCCCGTGTTGATGATCGAGGTACACTCCACGACCTTGCCGAGGGGAATCCCGCGGCCGAAGTCGCGGACGCGGACCCGGTTGTCCTCGATGGTCACGTCGATCTTTCGGCCGTGGCCCATGATGAATTCGTCCACGGCATTGTCGATGACCTCCTTCAGCAGGACGTAGATGCCGTCTTCCGGATCGCTGCCGTTTCCGAGCCGGCCGATATACATGCCGGTCCGGAGCCGGATATGCTCCAGCGACGAGAGGGTCTTGACCTTGCTTTCGTCGTAGACGGCGGCGTCCGCCGCCGACGACGATCCGTTGCCTTCAACCGGCCGTGCGCCGTTTTCCGATTCGACCGCCCTTCCGTTGGTCGCGGCGCCGCTGTCGCGCGAGCCGTTCCCGTTTCCGGAACCGCCCCTCGACGCGTCATCACGCGACGTAAGCAGGTCGAGCTGGGTGTGCAGGTTCTCTCCGTTTCCCGAACCGTTCTGGGTCGCCATAGGTCCTTTCCCGATAGCAGATGACGACGGCAATAGACAGCTCATGCCACCGTGGGATTAGAACATGTCGTGTCAGGCCATGCAGTTAGCACAATATATGGCAATCTGTCCCATGTGTCAATATACGCTATATGGCAATCGGCCGCACGTATCGATATACGCTACGTTTGTTTGGTAACTTGTCAAGGTAAAACCATACCCGCACGGGGTCCGGCTTATGGGATCGAGGCGTTCAGGCCGGTCGGCCTGCTACCCGGCGCCGTCCGACTTCAGGATGTTTCGCGAGATGACGATCTTCTGGGCTTCGGAGGTGCCTTCGTAGAGGGTGGTGATCCGTGCGTCCCGGTAGAAGCGCTCTACGTCGAAGTCCCGGATGTACCCGTAACCGCCATGGATCTGAATGGCCTCGTTCGTGATCCGTATCGAGGCCTCCGACGCGTACAGCTTCGCCATGGACGACGCCGTTATGTAGTCCTGCCCGGCATCCTTGAGCCACGCGGCCCGGTAGGTCATGAGGCGGGCCGCCTCGAGTTCGGTCGCCATTTCGGCCAGCTTGAAGGCGATCGCCTGGAACTCGGCGATGGGTTTGCCAAACTGGGTCCGTTCCTTCGCGTACCCGAGGGATGCGTCGTAGGCGCCCTGCGCGATACCCAGGGCCTGCGCCGCGATGCCGATGCGGCCGCCGTTCAGAATGGACAGCGCGATGTTCAGGCCCCGGCCTTCATCGCCCAACAGATTAGTCACCGGCACGCGGCAATCCTCGAAAACAAGCTCGCTGGTATCGGAGCCCCGGATACCGAGCTTCTGCTCCTGGCGGCCGACGGTAAATCCCGGCGTGTCCTTCTCCACGAGGAGCATGCCGAGGCCGCGGTGGCCGGTTCCGGGGGCGGTGGTCACCAGAACGAGGAGATAGTCCGCGAAACCGCCGTTGGTCACGAAGTGCTTCTTGCCGTTGATGACATAATCCGTGCCGTCCTTCAGCGCCGAGGTGGCCGTCGAGCCGACGTCCGTCCCGGCGCCGGGTTCGGTCAGCGCGAGGCAGGCCTGCGCCGCACCGCAACCCAGGGGCGGCAGGTAGGTCTTCCGCTGGTCTTCGGTCCCGAAGGCGTAGACGCCGTCTGCGAATAGGGAGTTATTGACGGAGACGCATACACCGGTCGAAGCGCACACCCGGGAGAACTCCTCCACGGCCAGCACGTAGCTGATGGTATCCAGCCCCGCTCCGCCGTACTCCTCGGGAATCATCATGGCCATGAAGCCCATCTCGCCGAGTTCCCGGATCGTTTCGTAATGCACGGCCTCGCGCTCGTCGATTTCCCGGGCGTGGGGTTTCAGTTTCTCCTCGGCAATCCGGCGGGCGGTGTCCCGCATCATGACCTGGTCGCTGCTCAAAGCGAATTCCATCGGTTCTCCCTCTTCAGTTTACGCCAAGCAACCGGACCGCGGTGACCGCCATGACCTTGCAGCTCTGCACGAGATGATCGATCTCGCAGTATTCATCGGGCTGGTGGGCGAGATGCAGCAGGCCGGGGCCGTAGGCGACACACTGCTTCACCCGCCCCGTGTTGTAAACGTGCTTGTGGTCATAGGTGCCCGGGCTAGCGACGTAGTCCGCCGGCGCCCCCGTGAGATCCTCGATCGTCCGCGCCGTCGTCCCGACCAGTTCGGCGTCCGGGTCGGTCTCGACCGGGTGAACGACCATCAGGTCGGTAAGCTCCGCGTTGAAATCAGGGTCTTCCGCGGCCAGGCCGCCGATCAGGGTCTCGATTTCCTGTCTTACGTCGTCAAAGGATTCCTCTTTCAGGTAACGGCGGTCGAAGACGGCGGAGCACCGGTCGGCCACGCAGGGCGAGCCCACGCTCCCGTCCGTCTGCCCGCCGGAAATGCCGTTCACGTTGATCGTCGCGTGACGGGCCTCCGGCGGATCCACGGGCATGTCCGTTTTTCGGACGCGAAGCGCCGGCGCAAGGGTCGTTTCGATCTGCCGCAGGACCCGCTCCATCTGGCTTATGGCGCTGACGCCCAGAAAGGGCATGCTGCCATGGGCGGTGCGGCCGATGGTGTCGATCCGGAACCAGTAGACCCCGCGGTGTCCCAGGCAGATCCGCCCCGGTCCGAAGGGTTCGGGGATGATCACGTACGACGTCCGTTCCGGGGAGATCAGTCCCTCGCGGGCGAGATGGTCCATGCCGGCGAACCCGCCGGTCTCCTCGTCCACCGTCGCACTGAATTCGAGGCTCCCAAGCAGGTCGACACCCGCCTGACGCAACGCGGCCGCCGCGAAGAGCGCGGCGGCGATGCCGCCCTTCATGTCGCAGGCGCCGCGCCCGTAGACCCTGCCGTCCTGCACCACCCCGGCGAAGGGATCGACCGTCCAGCCTTCGCCCGGCGGCACCACGTCGGTATGGCCGTTGAAATGCAGTGTGGGCATCGGAGACCGGCCGGGAAGACGGCCCACGACGTTCACGCGGGGACGTTCCGCGGAATGGTCCGGATGATGCTCGGCGGTCACGTAGCGGGTTTCGAAGCCCAGCGCTTTCAACCGGTCGCCCACCAGCCGGGCGCAGGGGAGGTATTCGTCGCCAGGCGGATTCACGGAGGGAATGCGAATCAGCTCCCGCAAAAACCCCAGCATGTCTTCGCGGAGGACGTCAACCTGTTCCACGATACGCTGTTCCAGCGGGGTGATCATGGGCTCACGGGTAAATGTGGCTATGCGGTGCCGGTGCGTTGGCGAATAGTAACGGGCCCTTGGATTTCAGGCGCCCTGTACCGGGTAACCCCGGTACAGGGCGTCTCGTCGTAGAACCTGGCCATGCTGCCCCTTTCCTTCGCCGCGTTGAACCGCATGCCCGCCCGGGGGTGCTGGTTCATCAGGCCCGTGATCATGTAAGGAATGTCGAATCCCCACATCAGTTCGGCCCGCATCGGCTCGACGTCGTACTGAATGCATTCCAGCAACGGCCGCAGGCGGAATTTAGGGTTGTGAAGGAACCCGACGATCAACTCCATGGGACAGTTGCCCGCGCCGCGGCCGAGACCGGCCAGGCTGGCGTCCAGGTAGTTCGCCCCGCGGATCAGTGCCTGGACCGTGTTGGCGAAGGCCAGTTGCTGATTGTTGTGGGCGTGAATGCCCACCTGCTTGTCGGTGGACTGCAGGGCGTTAAGGAACTTGTCCACGAGCGCTTCGACCTGTTCGCTGTACAGCGCCCCGAAGCTGTCCACTACGTAGATGGCGTCCACACTGGATTCGGCCAGCATGGAAAGCGCCTCGTCCATCTCGCTTTCGGGAACCGTCGAAGCCGCCATGAGGTTCAGCGTGGTCTCGTAGCCCTTTTCGTGGGCGTCCTGGATCATGTCCAGCGCCAGCGGGATCTGGTGGATATAGGTGGCGATCCGGATCATGTCCAGCACGCTTTCTTCGGAGGGCAGAATATCGGTCTTGTAGTCGGATTTCTCCGCGTCGGCCATCGCCGCCAGCTTGAGCGGCGTGCCGTTGTCGCCCACGATGCCGCGGATGTCCTCTTCGGCGCAGAACTTCCACGGTCCGTGCTCATCGGGAGAAAAGATCTGCCGCGAGTTGATGTAGCCGATTTCCATGTAGTCGATCCCGCCGGCGACGCAGGCCCGGTAGACCGCCCTGACGGTATCCGCCTCGAAACGGTGGTCGTTCATCAGGCCGCCGTCCCGTATCGTACAGTCGATGAGCTTGATCTCCGGACGGTAGGTCAGCCACTTTCGTGCCGGCGCTTCGTTGAGAGCTGATTGGTCCATAATCCTGTTCAGAACGCTCCTGGTATCTGGTGAATACGCGCAAATGCCCTGGCGGCCGCGAAAAGCACGGCCGACACCGCGACAGAACATATATGACACCCGGGCGCGGGACAAGGTATTTCAAGCAGCGCGCGCGAAAGACGCCCGCATCGGGTAGCGGCACGGACCACGGGTGATCTTCGAAGGGACATGGACCTTGCGGCCGGGCCTGGACCGGCCTGACCCCGCCTGGATCCGCCTGATTCCGCCCTTGCGTAGATTCGACGCGCTCGCCTGGACCCGCCCGTGAATAGATTCGAAACGCCCGGCTGAATCAGACCGTGCATGGATTCGACGCGCCCGGCTGAATGCCCTTGACTAAATCCCCTTCCCCTGTATCATGCTTGGTGCGTTCGGGCCGCGCCAATCAAGCGCATACCCGGACGCGCCGGGCATTCGTTTTTGCGGGCTGAATCTCACGGGATAAAGACCATGGGCATCATTCTCAAGACGGAAAAACAGATCGAGACCATTCGCCGCAGCGCCCAGGCCGCGACTGCGACGCTGCAGCGTATGGGGGAAGCCGTAAAACCGGGCCTGGCGACGTCCGAACTGGACAGGATCGCCCGGAAAATGATCCGGGACTTCGGGGGCACATCCTCTTTCCTGGGATACAAGCCCACTTTCCATCCGCCCTTTCCCGCCACGATCTGCGCGTCCATCAACGATGAGATCGTACACGGCATCCCCAGTCCGCGGCGCGAGGTCGCCGAGGGAGACATACTCAGTCTCGACTTCGCCATGATCATCGACGGGTACCACGGCGATACGGCTTTTACTTTCCCCGTCGGCCGTGTTTCACCGGAGACGCAGCGGCTGCTGGACGTCACGCGGACTTCGGTATTCAAGGGGATCGAGGAAGCGAAGCCGGGAAACCGCATCGGCGACATCGGACACGCGGTGCAGAAACACGCGGAATCCCACGGATACTCGGTGGTGCGGGACCTGTGCGGACACGGGATCGGCCGCAGTCTCTGGGAGGAACCGCAGGTCCCCAATTACGGCAGGCCGCAGCGCGGCATCCGGCTCAAACCGGGCATGGTCATCGCCATTGAACCCATGGTGTGCGCGGGCGCGCACGCGATCCGGGTCCTCGACGACGAATGGACGACCTCCACCGCCGACGGACGGCTGTCCGCCCATTTCGAGCATACGGTCGCCATCCTGTCCGACGGTCCCGAGATTCTGACAGAAAATTCCGACCTCTGGGATTAACGCGACCGGTCCATCCGGTACGGCGCGATCCGAAGGATGTTGCGGCATTCAGGATGCGCATCTGAACGCCGGGGTCTTTCCATGTCCTTCTACAACCCCGTCAGTACTTGTTCACTGCAGATCCTTCAGTACGGCGTACCGTCTCGCTTCTTCCCGGGAGTCGGCCAGGACCAGATAGGCGGGCATTTCCTTGGCACCGTGGGCGGGCACCTCGAACTTCGTCTTGAGTCTGAAGTGTCCTCCGCCGATGCCCCAACTGTCCATTCTGGCTACTTTCAAGGGCGATACGAGCACGAGAGTCCGTCCGGTTCGCGGATTGGCGGCAGCGGTCCAGTGACCGCCATGGTGACGGAAGTGCCAGTCGATCCGTTTTCGTTCGTAGTCCGCTGAGAACAGGACGGTGTCGTGCATCTCGCCATCGGGCTGCAAAAAGAGATTCCACCCACCGTTCAGTTGGCGAGGCGTGCCCCCTCCATTCACGAGTCTCCATACCAGCTTGATCACCGGGCTGGCGCCCAGGGTCAGCGTATCGAGTTCCAGAGTCAGTCCGCGGGTCTCTTCGAGGGATAGCACCGCCCGCTGGCGAACGCCAGTCCATTCGATGCCGCGCGCATCTTTGCAGAAAACCGTCTCCGCCGTAAAGGTCTCACCTTCCAAGGGTGCTGTCCAGGAAAGTCGGCCCATCTCTACTCTCGGCTGCAGACCGCCGTACCAGGGGTAACTTGCTCCGAAAACCCTTGGGTTCGGAAAGGCCGATGCCAGGTGGTTACATTCGTCCCCCGCGTCTCGGATTGCGCTCACAGAGCCCAGGAAAGAAGGGACCACGTCGATTTCGAGCCGCCGATTACGAATGGTGAATATCCTGTGGCGCGCGGATTCGCCTTCTTCCACCTCCACGGCGGACCCGTCTCCCAAACGGATGAGCGGTACATCGGCCTCGACGTTGCGCTCCCCGCCTTCGAGTACCATCCGGCCGTTGTACACACCCGGTGGTTGGGACGTGGCCAGTCGCACCGACCCGGTGAAAGGGGTTTTCCAGTCGATTTCCGAGAATGAAATCCACATGGGATCGCAGCGCCAGCCGTCGGGCATGGCAAAGGTGACGGTTCCGCTGGCCTTCCGGGTCTTCCATTGCGCTACGCGGAACCGGATTTCTGTCTCTTCCCCGATGACCACGGCCGTCGGTGGATCGGTCGACACCTCGAATTCGCCCAGGACCGGTGGGAGCGGGTCGAACTGGTTGACCTGGTGCCCATTCGTGCGCCGCCACACCCGGCGCACGCCCTGCCAACCGCCGTCGCCAACGAAGAGACGAAGCAGACCAATGGATATCCGCGACTGTGGCGCGCAGGTCGTCTCCCGGCTCACAGACTGGAATTCGTACCCGTTCCATTCGATTTCGTCCAAGTCGCCAGGCCAGAGGACCCCGATCGTTCCATGCGACATTTCAAAAGCACCCCACGTCTCAGCGAATGAATCACCACGCTTGAAGGCGTAGTCGTCCGGCGCAGGACGGTCGGCGCATTGCGCTCTCAGAACCCCGTCCCCGAGCGGCAGCGTCAGCGTCGTAAACTCCGAGCCCCCATTCGTCACGAACTGGTAGAGGCGAAAGGTACGGGGGTCGAACCCGGTGTTTTCCACTACATGTTCCACCGAAATGACCGGTCCGGCGTTCAACCGGATGATCCGGCTGAAGACCAGGCCGGGGGTCTTTTTCGGTGCATAGGTTGCCGAGAGGACCACGCCGTGCCCGTCCCGTTCGGCTTTCAGCTTGAAGTCCGACTCGCTGTATTCGCTCGGCCACTTCGGCGGTATGGGGCGCGCGCCTTCGGTGCCCAGATACCTTCCGGTGGTCCGGTCCCTGATCTTCAACTGGCCGCCCCCGGCCTCCAGAGTCGCCCTGAAGATTTCGTTCTCGAACCGTACCGCGCCGTCCTGATGGAACAGCAGTCCGCCCGGCTCCAGCGCGAAGACGGCGTGTTTCGCATCCGCCAAGTCGACCGTTCCGCCCTTCCATTCCACGCGGCCCGAAAAGGTCACTTCGAAGACGCCCGGACCGTCCGCCGCGAGGACCGTTTCGAATCCTCCGTATCCCCGGGCGGGCACCGCGTTGGTTTGCGCGCTCTCGTCCACCGAGAGGCCGTCTGAAACGGTGAGGCGAACCCGCGCTTCGACATCATCGGGCAACTGGCTGCGCAGGATTACGCGCACGGGCTGCGAGTTGCCGGGCGCCAGCGTGATCTCCTCCGGATCAATGGAAACAACCATCTCGACCCGGGGGCGAATGCCGGTGGCGAGCTCGATGGGAAGATCGTCCCAGCGAATGTCGGAGCGGACCCTCGGCGCGGTCTTATCCCTGTCCACGGCCTCGGCCTTCGCCGATACGCTTACCGGCGCCTCGAGGGTAATCGTCTCACCGGGTCCTAACGTTGCTCGATGATGGAAGTCGACGGACAGGTCGCCCGACTCCTTCGCAGTCAACGAGAGGACGACCGGCGTGTCCCTCCGGTTCTGCAGTTTCCACCGCAGGACCGTCTTCCCTCCCCGCACGGGTTCGATGTCGTCCACCGTAGCAGCCGCGTATAACTCTGCCGTCTCCACCGCCGTCACGTGCCGGGCCTCGCGGTCCACCCGGACCGTCAATTCCTCCCGGGCTTCGGCAGACGCGGCCTCATCGGACGGCGCATATCGTTCGGCAGGCGCCGAGAATCGGTAGGTGAAAACCCGCAGCCCTTCCCACTCTTCCTCGTCGGGCACCTGCTCGACCGACCTCTGCAGGGACTCGTACCAGTCGTGCCGGTCGAAGAAGTACCGTGTACACGGCATCGAAAGGATCGCGGGCATGTAGTTGCGCATCACCGGATAGGGTCCGGCGTCCCAGAAGAAGCCCGTCCGCTTGTAGGGCGCCATCGCCTTCACGTTCCCCGACCAGGTGTCGAGGTCGACGTGGGCCTTCTTGTCCTCGATGGTCTTCTCCACCGAGCGGACGAGCATCCGCCGGCCGATACTCCTGCCCTGGAAACGTGGAGAGACGTTCAGCAGCGCGAGGTACAGGGCCTCGCCGTCGTCCTTGTCGTATACCAGGGAACAGTACCCGCCGATCTTTTCCCCTTCATCCCACACGAAGACCGCGATGTATTCTTCCCGCTCGTGCCAGTCCCGGATGTCCCGCGCGTTCGTGGGCACGCCGCCGTTCCACGTGCCGGGCCATTCGAGGTCACTTTCGTTCCACATTTCGGCGAGCGCGTCGGCATCCCGTACGGGGTCGATCAGCCTTAGATTGGCTTCTTTCGCCATCTTGTCTCCTCTTTATCTCAAGTGGTTCCCGCCATGGTCAGGCTCCCCGCGTCGACCGGGCGGGAGTACCGCATTATCATGAGGAATCGCCCCTGCTTCGTTCACCTCGTAGCCGAACCGTTCCAGGTAGTGGTCGGCGGGAAGCAACGCATCGCCGCGAAGCGCCATCTCCTGCTCCAGCCGGCCGTCCAGCCGGCGCTGCAGCGATGTGTGTTCCGTGCGTCCCACGAGGTTCCGCATCTGAAACGGATCCTTCCTGTTGTCGAACAGCAACCAGGGGCCGTCGAGGTTGCGAACGTATGTATGGCCGCGGGTCCTGATTCCCCGCCACGGCTGGCCCCGGTATTCCGAAAAAGGCGCGATGCTCATGATATAGGCGGCTTCGTTGCCCCTGAAGGCTTCGCCCCGGACGGCCGGCGCATGGTCGCGGCCTTCGCAGGTGCCGGGGACGGGGACTCGGGCCAGGCCGAGTAGCGTCGGCATGATGTCCACCACGTTGAAAGGCGTTTCGATGCGAAGTCCCGCATACGCCTGTCCGGGGCAACGCATGACGAAGGGGACGCGAACGGACTCGTCCCACGGGTGCTGCTTGCGCTGCCGGCCGTGCGATCCGAGCATGTCGCCGTGGTCCGATGTATAGACGAAAACCGTGTTTTCCGTCAATCCCCGTTCATCGAGCGCACGGCCTATCCGCGCCAGCTGATCGTCGAGGGCCGTGATATGGGCATAGTAGCCCAAAAGGTCGGTGCGACTGGGTTCGGGGCAGTTGGGGCGAGCTTCGATCTCCTCCGGCGGATACCGGTCGAGATAGCGACCGGGCACGGCATCGTAGGGATTATGCGGCGGTCCCCACGAAAGCACCAGGGCGAAGGTACGGTCCCCTTTCCTGGTCCGTATGTAATCGATGGCCAGGGAAGTCTGTGCCTCCGCGTCGTAACCCGTCCAGTAGAGCGGATCCTCCGAATCCCGGTAATACACAGAGTGCATGTAATCGTGCGTGCAGTTGCCCACCGCCCAGAATTCGAATCCCCGCCTCCGCGGCCCGGGCGGGGTATATCCGCCCCGGGACGGGCCGTCGAGATGCCATTTCCCGATGTAGGCCGTGTCATAGCCTGCCCCACGCAGGACGGTTCCCAGAGTCGGCCGGTCCGCCGGCAACCTGACGTCGTTCATGAACATGCCGGTCGTCAACGGGTACTGGCCGGTCAGAAAGGCTGCCCGCCAGGGCGTGCAGACCGGGATGTTGGCGACCGCCAGGTCGAATACGACGCCTTCGCCGGCCATGCGGTCCATGTAAGGCGTTTGTACCTGGCGGCTCCCGCCGAATCCGGTACTGCACCATCGATGCTGATCGCCAAAAACGAATACGATATTCGCGGCGCGATGCCCGGACATGGATTTCGATCTCCGTATTACTCGCCCCGGACCCGGTTACGTGCTCCGGTCCGCCCGGTCCGCCTGGTCCGCCCGGTCCGCCCGGCCCGCCCGGATCGCGCGGTCCAGCAACGATTTCAACGCTGGAGCAAAGTCGATGTCCCGGGCCGCGGCCTGGCCCGAGGCCGACATCTTCTTCCAGGTCTTCGCCAGGATTTCGACCAGTTTCTCCTCGCTGTGCTTCTCCGCGAACGCGGGCAGGTAATACCGGAGAAACACCAGGCAGGCTACGTCCTCGAGGGTCTGCGCTTCGGGATCGGCCTTGAATCGCTCTTTTCTGACGAGGGACTGCACACGCTCCACGAGCGTATCGTCATAGCCGACGTCCCGCAGGATCGAGCCCGCGGTCTGGGCATGGTACCAGGCCAGTTCCGTCCGCCACTGCCGGTAGCCGAGCCGGCCGACGGGGAAATCGCCGCGGGGTATCTTCCACCGTTGAATATGCTGGCAACGCACGGCAAGGCGCAATGCTTCCGACGCACCGGGCGCCAGGTCTTCCAGGCAGGCGGACATCCGACGGCCGTACAGAAGCGCCTTCGGAATCGGCCGGCCGTCGACTTCTTCGGATTCCGGGTCGGCGCCGTTCGCGGTGTCGATGCGTTCTATCGCGTCCGAGAATCGATCATGATCCATCAATCTTTTCGCTTTCAATTAAAAAGCCGCCGGATGTTGACTCCGGCGGCTTTTTCGTCGTGGCATGAGGCGGTGCGGGAATGCGCTCAGGCGGAAATGGCGAGCCGGTCACGGTACTCCTGCTTCCCGAAGGTCGGTTTGACGGGACGAAAATCGATACCATGCCGGGTGCACAGTTTGCGCAACTTGTTGACCGCGCCCCCGATATGCTTGCCATCCCGGCAGATCCCGAACAGATGCTGACTCACGACCCTGCGCGAGATACCGAGGATCTCCGCGACCTCCTGCTGGGTTTTCTGATAGATGAAATACAGCACCACAACCTCGCACTGTTTCTGGGTCAGATACTGGGAAAGGAAATCGTAGACCGCGTCGGCCAGTTCGTCCACCCGATCCTCGCGCTGGTACCGATGCACCCGGTCCTCCCCCGTTTCGTACCAGATATTCGCTTCGTTGGGAAACTTTTCCAAATCAACCTGATCCAATCGTATTTCCCAGAATTCAGGATTATACATGAACTGACTTTACCTCCGGTTCGATACGTTCAAGGACAGAAAAAAACCGCGTGACTCTTGTCTCGCGGCTCCGGAGGACGTGCGTAGTACCCCTTTCAAAATCCGGATTTCAGGGGCTGCGCCAACAACACTCCGGAGACGGGAACGGCGTGCCTGCGTCAGGGACGAGGGCCTTCGGCCCGGTAACGGACCGCGTTGCATGGATATCTGTTGCCATCTTCATGCCTCCCTTTGTGTGTGTTATCCCGGGGCGGACGCTGGTCACAGATGCCTTTGCTGTACGAGCTGTCCATGGCGAATTGCACAGAGGATTCCCACGGGAATAAGGACGCTATCTACATATATACAATCCGGATGCACTTTTTCTTCGATTTGAAAAGAAAAAACAGAAAAAGGCAGGCCCCGGTTAAACAACCGCTCAGCCAATCTAACGTTGGAGTCCCGATCCGGTTCCCTCGATCTGCGATTCCAGGTCCTGCCGGGTGAACTAGTTCAAGGGCCCGGGAATGGAACAGGCCAGGGCAGCGGCGGCGTTGCCGTAACGCAGGGCGGAACGGGTGCAATCCTGCAGACAGCCGAGGAGGTAGCCCGCGGCGAAGGCGCCAGGCACCCCGTCGGGATCGATCGCCTTTATCCCGCTGATACGGTCTTCGAAGACCTCGCCGGACGGGGAGACCGCGATACCGCACAGGTCCCCCGCTCCGGCGGCGGGGAGGCGGTGCTCCACGACCGACAGGTTCTTTGTGACGAACCTGGCCCGCGCCCTGTCTGCCGCCGACGGCATCGGCCCGTCGAACCCCCAGATCGTCTCCAGGGCCCGTAGCGTCACCATGAGGATATCGGCGGTTTCCACGAGATCGCGCACCCTTTTTTCGACCTCGACGTCGAGACGCTCCCCGTCCGGCGCGTCCAGCAGGATACTGACCCGGCTGTCTGTGGCCCGCGCCGTTTCGAGGGCGGCTTCCAGCCGGCCGGCGTTGGCGGAATCGAGCATGGGCGCCGTGAGGTCCAGATGAAAGACGGCCGCTTCACGGATGGAGGACCAATCCTCCGTGCCGGGACGGGCTGAGCGAAAGGCGGTATCGTCCATGTCGTACCAGGACAGGGTCGGCCGGGGCGCGCTCCCCGTCTCGGTGTAGCACAGCCCGGTGCGCCCGTCCGGTATCCGCACCACATATTCTGTATCTACCCCGTGCTCCCGGACCTTGTTGACCAGCTTCATGCCCAGGGGCGTGTCTCCCACCACGGACAGCCATGCCGTCCGGAGGCCAAGCCGCGCAAGCCCCACCGCCGTTTCCAGGGCGCCGCCGGCCACGGTCACGCCGAAACCCCCGGCCTGCTCGAATCGTTCCCGGCCGGCCGGGGAGAGCCGCAGAAAGCCCTCGCCCCAGGCTAAGACGTCATACCTGGCTCCCTTTTTACTCATCGGTGGTTCTCCTTGCCGTCCGCCTCGATCGACTCCAGGAACTTCAGCGATTTCAACTCCCGCCCGTCGTCCATCTGGTACAGGTAGAAGGCGCGGATCGCGCGCTGAATCTCCTGCCGGGACGTTCTGACGGGTTTCAGCCTGGACAGATGTTCCAACGGCATTTCGCGGACACGGGACAACAGCCGCGTGGTGCCGAGGGAGAGTTGCATCGCTTCGCCGTCCTGGGCCTGGCAGTCGCGGCACAGAATCCCGCCCAGGGACGGACTGAAACGGACCGACGCTTCCTCCGGGCGCCTACCGCATCCCATGCAGGCGGAGAACTCCGGCCCCGTGCCGTAAATGTCGGCAAATTCGAGTTGAAACCGCCAGAACAACATTTCGCACGCTGCCGCGGGCAACCGGTCGATCGCTTCCAGCGTGCGCATGATCAGTCCGAAGAGCTGTTCGCCCGGCTCCTCGCCGAGGACCAGCCTGTTCACCAGTTCGCAAACGGCGCTGGCGTAGCCCACCTTCGTCAGGTCTTCCCCGATATGCCTGAAGAACGGCCCCGGCTCGACCCTGGAAAGATGCTGCAATTCGCGGTTTTCGCGGCGGTTGAACGATACCGTGATCACGCAGAACGGCTGCAGGGAGGAGGCCATCCTGCTCTTTGGACGCCGTGCTCCCCGGGCTACGAGCTTGACCTTTCCGAATGCCCGCGCGTACACCGTGACCAGGAGACTGGTATCGCCCAGCGGGATCCGGTTAAGCACGATGGCTTCCGAGGATTGAATGGCCATGGGGAGGCCCGGAGGTTCCAGGGAGAATATCGCTTCAGGGGGCGGGATCTGACGGCTTGACTTCGGTCGTATCCTCTTCTTCCGCGGGGAATCGGTAAATCAACTCGTCCTGCCGGGCCATGCCGTGTTCCTCCCGGGCCCGCCTTTCCAGTTCGAAGCGCGTCCGTTCATCCGCCTCGGCATCGCCCCCCAGCAGCTCCAGTTCGCCGGTGAGATCCCGCTTCCCCGATTCAAGTTCCTTCAGTTCGGCCTGCAACTGGGATTTCTGATTCCTGAGTTTCCACATGTTGTACCAGCCGTAGGTGCCGCCGACATAGAGGTAGCCGAAGGCGATGGCGATCAGCGCGAGGATAATCCACCTCAAGCGGTTTCTCTTTCCGGCTCGCCTTCGATGTCCGGCCTCGGACGCGGGGGAGGATCCGGTACTGATCGGCTTCATATCGGCCATGGCGGCACTCCGATTACGAGGCTCGGCGCAGGACGGCCCGGCCCGCGTACCTGGCCCGGTCGCCCAGGGATTCTTCTATCCGCAGCAGCTGATTGTACTTCGCGGTCCGCTCGGAACGGCAAAGGGAACCCGTCTTGATCTGGCCGGCCGATTTCGCGACCGCGATATCCGCGATCGTCGTGTCTTCCGTTTCCCCGGATCGATGGGAGATCACCGTGGCGTATCCCGACGACTGCGCCATATCGATGGCTTCGAAGGTCTCTGTCAGCGTCCCGATCTGGTTGATCTTGATCAGAATGCTGTTGGCGATGCCGCGCCGGATGCCGCGTGAAAGCCGGCCGGTGTTGGTCACGAAGAGATCGTCGCCGACGAGCTGCACCTCACCGCCGAGCCGCTCCGTCAGCAGTTTCCATCCGGTCCAGTCGTCCTCCGCCACCCCGTCTTCTATGGACGCCACGGGATACCTGCCCACCAGGTCCGCGTAGAAGTCGATCAGTTCCTGCGCCGTCTTTTCGGGCGTGGATTCCGCTTCCAGCCGGTAGACCCCCTGCCCATGGAACTCGGAGGCCGCGGCGTCGAGGGCGATCACGACGTCGGAGCCCGGATCGTAACCGGCATCCGAGATACCCGACATCAGCACCTCGATAGCTTCCGCGTTCGACGAGAGATTCGGGGCGAAACCGCCTTCGTCGCCCACGGAGGTGACGTACCCGTGCTTCTGGAGTACTCCCTTCAGGCTGTGGAAGACCTCGGCGCCCATGCGCAACGCTTCCGAGAAGGCAGAGGCGCCGACGGGCATGATCATGAACTCCTGCAGGTCGACGTTGTTGTCGGCGTGAGATCCCCCGTTCAGGACGTTCATCATGGGGACGGGAAGCGTGCGGGCCTCGTCGCCGCCGAGGTAACGGTACAGCGGCTGGCCGGCCGCCGCCGCCGCCGCGTGGGCCACCGCCAGCGACACGCCGAGGATGGCGTTGGCGCCAATGACGTCCTTGTTGGCCGAACCGTCGAGTTCGGTCATGGCACGGTCCGCCCCGGCCTGGTCGGTCCCGTCCCGGCCGCGCAACGCAGCGGCGATCTCGCCGTTGACGCTGGCCACGGCCCGAAGCACGCCTTTCCCAAGGTAGCGGGAACCGTCGCCGTCACGGCGCTCATGGGCTTCGTGCGCGCCGGTCGAAGCGCCCGAAGGCACGATCGCCCGTCCGAAGGCGCCACAGGAAAGCCGCACTTCGGCCTCCACGGTGGGGTTCCCCCTGGAATCCAGTACTTCACGGCCATGTATTGAAACGATATCTGTCATCCGGCCCCGTCCCGGGTTGCGTTCAGAGAGTCGTAGTTTTCCGCCCGCGCGCATGGACGCCACGCGCCGCTTCAGCCGCTCAAGCCGCATCAACGCGCCGCTTCAACCACTCAAGCCACATTAGCCGCTCAATATGTTAACGGCTCTGATCCATGCGTCAAGGACAAGACGGAACGCTTCACGGCGGATTTCCTTCCAGCGTTCTGAGTTGTCTGCTCACCCGGGCCAGTTCGATCAGAAGGTCCTCCATAAGCGCCGCGTATTCCTCGGGGTCCAGCCGGTCCTTCGTGGCTTTGAGTTCATCGATCGACACCCTCAGTTCCTCCGCCCTCATCCGCAAAGACCGTTCGCCAGGCGAACCGGTCGTCAGGGCGGGCAGCGATCTGCGGCCGAAGTACACCCTGCCGGCCAGTACCCCGTCCGTACCGCCGGGCCCCGGTTCCCGGGAGCCCCTTCCGTCGCCGTTGTCGTCCAGCAGGGGATGCTCCGTAGCCAGCAGCCCCTGGCCGGCGTACCATTCCGCGGTCTTGTTCCGCGCGTAGACAAAAGACTCCAGCACGGAGATCCGCTCGTTCTTGTCCAGGTCGCCCGACTCCTCCTTCAACGACGCCAGCAGGTGCTCCGGAAAGATCGTGGACAGCCGTTCGCTGCCACTCTTGGTCGCCGTTACGATCACGCGATCCGGACCGCTGAGCGCGTCGATGAAAGGGGCGCTGGAACTCGCGCCGTTCATCACGACCGTGTACCGCCCCCTGATTTCGTCGAGTGCTCCGCGGAGCATGTCCGCCGTCAGATCGGGGCCGGGGATGTTCAGCCTGGCGCCCGCACCCGTGGCGCTGCCATGGCCGATCAGCAGGATGAAGAGGTCGTCCTCGGGGCGGACAAGACGCGCCAGGGCGGACAGCGCGTCCCGAATCTCATTGAGCGTGGACTTCACGGCAGGCGGCCCGCCCGCTGCGTCCGGATCCTCGACCAGGAGGATCAACCGGTCTTCCGGGAAACCATGATCGGATTTCAATACGTCGTAGAAACCAAGGGCCCAGGCCAGGTTCCGGTCCACATACTTCTTTTCGCCTCCGAGTCCCGCGACGATCAATCCGTATTGCAGGCCGTACAGGCCATGCGGTCCGGAAGACGATCCCGTTTCCGCCTGGCGAGGCGCTTCCGCCGCCTGGCGAGGCGCTTCCGCCGCCTGACGAGGCGTTTCCGCCTGGCGAGGCGCTTCCGCCGGCCGCGCCGAAGACGATTCTGAAAAAAACAGGCAGCCAACCAGCAACCCCGCGCAGATACCCGGTCCCCGGCCCATCACGACAGTCCTTTTTGGCGTCTCAGAAACCACTCGGTGCCCAGAAAGAGCAGAATGGCCGCGAAGAGGAAAGGCGCGTCCCGCAAGTCTCTCTCACGCGTCGACGTAGCGGTATCCTCGACGGGCCGGATCAATTCCGCCAACTGGTCCGCTTCGGACAAGGGCAGGTACGCGCCGCCCGTGGACCCGGCCAGCCTTTCGAGGTCTTCCGCGTGAAGCTCCGCGTTGGTGAATTCGGCGGCCGACGGAGCCACGGTAAACCCGGTCTGGTCGCGCAACAGCCCGTCTTCATCGGAGCGAACCGACACTTCGACCTTGTGCACGCCGCCCATTTCAGGACGATACTCGCCCCGGTACAGGCCGCCCTTCCCGAGGGACCACTCGAGCCGCACGGTTTCCGACTGGCCGGCGGGACCTGTTACATGGGCCCATACGGCGGCGCCGTCGACCGGTTCGAATTCCCGGTCGAACAGGCGGCTTTCGATGATCACCGACTCGTGTCCGCCGTAATTCGAGCGGTCCGTTGCGACCGTAATCCGTCCGGGGGCATAGAGGGCGATCCAGCGGATCATCTGACGCCAGAACCGCTCGTGCGACTGGTCTTCCGACGGAAGATGCATCTGCCAACGCCATGTACTGAAACCGGTGAAGGCCATGGACCGGCCTCTTCCGTAACGCTGTGCGGCCAGGAGCACATTCGACCCTTCCAGCACGTCGGCCTCGGGGTCGATCGCGAGCACGGAGGCGCCGGGCTTGACGCCCCCGACCCGGTTGTATCCGATCAGTTCCGGCAAGCTGTTCCAGATCGCCCTGTTTTCTTCCTGAGTCGACCCGAAACGAAGCAGGGGATGGTTGATTCCCTCCTCGGCCGGTTCCAGCAGAAAGGCATGGTCGACGATGCCCATGGCCCAGTTCCCGCCGGTGAGTTGAACGGGGAGCACATCCTCTACCGGCGTTCCCGCGTAACCCCCTTCCCGGAACGAGTTCAGTCCGCCGATCATCAGGAAACCGCCGCCCCGGTCGCTTACAAAGGCCTCGGTGAACTCCAATTGCTCGGGCGTGAACCAGTCCGCCTCGATATCTCCGAATACGACGGCGTCGTATGAGAACAGCTCCGCGCGGCTTTGCGGGTATCCCGCGGACAGTTCCCGCTTCGGATCCCGGATGCCCTGCCGGTAGATCCTCCCGTCCGGAGAGCTCCTGACCATCGAGACCATGTCGATCCGCGGGTCTTCTTCCAGGGCTCTTCGAATGAACTTGAACTCCCTGCGGGGATATCCTTCCACGTACAGGACCCGCCCCGTCCTGGACCGGTTGTCCAGCAGGAAGGCCCGCGTGTTGTTCTCCGCGATCGTCTCCGCGTTCTGCGGAGCGACTTCCGCCGAGTATTCGAGAATACCCGGCGATTCAGGTGACAGAAACACCCGGACGCGTTGAATATCGCCGTCCCGGCCGAGCCGCACCGGCACCGTCTTCACGACCCGGCCGCCCTCCTTGATGTTCAGGTCGATCGACCGGCCGTCATACCCCGAACTTCGCAGGGTGACGACGAGGTCGGTTATCGTACCCTCCGTCACCCTGTTCGACGCGGCCACCTTGAGTATCTCGACATCCCGGGCGATCCGCTTCCCGCCAACACCCACGGTAAAGACCGGCGTGTTCTGCGACTCGAGGTACGCGGTCGCATTCGTCAACTTGTCCGTTCCTATGCTTGCGTTGTCCGCGCCGTCCGTTACGAGCACGACGGCGGCCACGGGCAGATCCCGGAACTCGCCGGCGGCCTGGCCAAGGACCCCCGCGATATCCGTTGCGGTCCCCGAGGCGTCCAGTTCCCCGATGTCTTCAACCCGTTCGGTTCGATCCGCGAATCGGTAGGCCCGTACCCTGAACCGGCCGGACAGTTCCCGCAGCAGTCCGTCCTCCCGAAACCGGCGCTTTACCGCTTCCACGCGGGCCAGGCCCTGCCCACCGTCCTGAATGCCCATGCTCCCGGAGTCGTCGAACAGCAACAGCAGGAACCCCTGCCGGGGGGAGACCTCGGATGTTACGATGACGGGTTCCATGAGACAGAAAACGACCAGCAGCAGGGGCAGGATCTTCAGCGTGGTAAACACGGCCTTCATCCCCGGGGAGACCGCCACGGGCATACGGCGGTAGAACAGGACCACGAGCCCGGCCACGGCCAGGGCCAAGAGGACGATGATCCAGACTGGGATCGGGGTTCTGAAAGCCAGATGCTCGGACGCGCCGATCAGTCCGAGCGTGCCTAAAATCGAATCCATCACGGCGGATTCCAGGTGGGCGCCCAAAGAAAGTGGGGCGCCCAAAGAAAGTGGGGCACTCAAAGAAACCTGAAGCGACGATCCTTCCGGATTGAATGCCCGGGAAAGGTATCTACGCGGACGTCTTCAATACCGGACCGGCCATGCCGGTATTGAAACGGCAATCGCGCGGAACTGTCAACACAAATAAGGTTGACAGGGCAACGGCGCGTACCTAAGTTTTCCGAACCACCTGCCGGGCGGAGAACAGGCCCGGCGGCGCGCATCAGGCCCCGTAATGCCCACGACGAAAGGAGTCGCGATGAAACGGATCATACCGGTGATTGCCGCGTGCTTCGTGATGACGGTCCTCCTCGACGTAAGCGTGGACGCCCAGCGCGCCCCCAAGAACGTCCAGGTCCTGACGGATCTCTCCACCCGGGAAATCCGCGACTACATGAAGTCGGTCAGCAGCGGCATAGGGGAGAAGTGTGTCTACTGTCACAATTTGAAAGACTATTCCAGCGACGAAAAGGAAACCAAGTTGATCGGACGCGAGTTCATCAAACTCGTCGAGCAGGTCAACGAGCAGGTTGCGGCCATCAACAAGAACGTCATGAACAAAGAGAACCTGCAACCCGTAACCTGTTATACCTGCCACGCCGGTGAACTCGCCATCATATCCGAGGACTAGGAATCCATGCTCCTCGCAAACCCTGAACCTGCCGGGGTCAAAGAAACCGTGACAAGATACGCCGCGATCTCAGTGCTTCTGGGCCTCCTCCTGCCGGCCGTCGCCTCGGCCCGTCCAGCCGGGAACAGCTTCGAGGGAAACCTCCATTTCAACGTGGAGTTCAATGGCGGCGACATGCAGGACCGGGCCCGGGTAGCCATGCTGGTGCCGGAGTCGTACAGGCTCTACTTCAAGGGCGACCAGACGAAGATCCTCATGCGGGGCGGCATGATAGGCCTGACGATGGGCGAAGTCGTGATCAACGGGTCGACGGGCCGCGGATACGTCATCAGCCACATGAACAGCAAGGCCTACGAGATCGTCGCGGACCCGAACCTCGGCGAACGGGTGGCGCCGGTCATCGTCGAGGAAAACGAAACGATCTCCATAGCCGGCTACGAATGCAGAAAATACAGGGTCACCCGTACCGATCCGTCCGGCACGATGATTCAGTACATGTGGGTCACCGATTCGATTCAATTGGACCTGGCCGCTACGCTGGGGGGCGCCTTAAAGGATACCATGCCTTTCTGGACCGAGGGCCTGGCCGGCTTTCCACTCAAAATCACCACTTCGTTCCCCGGTACGTCCATGACCATGACCCTGACGGCGACCGAGGTGAACCCCCAGGCCGTCGACCCATCGATATTCGTCGTCCCGGCCGGATACGCTATTGAATCCATCGATCCGGGGCAGATCTTCGGCAGATGATCCAACCCTCCCTTCCGGATCCGTCATCCAGGCCAGGTGCCGGACCGTCCGCCGGTCCGGCACCCCGGGCATTTCCCTAGCGCGGAGATACGCCCGGTATCCGGGGTTGCCATGAAAATCGCTTCCGTCGAACAGTTCTTTCCCCGCCACCGTACCCGGCTCGTCAAGATCACCACGGACACGGGGCTGGACGGCTGGGGCGAGACCACGCTCGAAGGAAAGCCCGAGAGCGTGGAAGGCGCGGTCAGGGAGCTCGCGGACTACCTGGTCGGCAAGGACCCCCTGCGCATCGAGCACCACTGGCAGCACATGTACCGGTCGGCCTTCTTCCGGGGCGGAGCCATCCTCATGACCGCCATATCCGGTGTCGACCAGGCGCTCTGGGATATCGCCGGGAAGCACTACGGCGTACCGGTCTATAAACTCCTGGGCGGCGCCGTCCGGGACCGTATCCGCGTCTACGCCCACTGGGGCATCGGGAATCTCTCCGATGAAACCCAGGCTGCGGCGAGGGAACGGCTGGACATGCTGCTCGGAAGCGGCTATACGGCCTTCAAGACCGGCCCCGGGGGCAAGTGGCGCGGCCATGAGCCGCCGGCTGCCATCGACGAATTCGTCGAATGCGCGTATCTCATGCGGGAATGGGTGGGCCCCGAAGTGGAACTCGCCTTCGACTTTCACGGCAAGATGACCCCCGCCCTGGCCATCGAGGTCTGCCACGAGATCAAGGACATGCGGCCCATGTTCGTGGAGGAGCCGGTGCCCCAGGAAAACGTGGACGCCCTGAAGCTCGTTTCGGATCACGTCACCTTCCCCATCGCCACGGGCGAACGGCTGCTCAGCCGCTGGGAATTCCGCCAGGTCTTCGAGAAACAGGCCGCGGCCTACATCCAGCCGGACGGTTCCCACGCCGGGGGCATCACCGAACTCAAGAAGATCGCCAACATGGCGGAGGTTTATTACATCCACGTCCTCCCCCATTGCGCCATCGGCCCCGTAGCCTTCACGTCCTGCATGCACGTGGACGCCGTGATTCCGAACTTCCTCGCCCAGGAGCAGGTCGACTGGGCGCTCGGCGGAGATATTTTGACGGAGAACTGGAAGGTCGTCGACGGGCATGTCGAACTGCCCGACAGGCCGGGACTGGGTATCGAGATCGACGAGAAGGCCGTAAGCGACCGGGCGACGTACCAGGAAGAACTCGGCGGCGAACACTTCTATGAAACGGACGGCAGCGTGGCCGACTGGTAACCGATAATGGGAGATCTCGCCCGGGAGATCTTCCGAAGCATGGCTGGATCATTCCGCACTGCGGCGGGACGCGGCCGAGTGAAAAGAAGACCGGAAAAGAAAACTCCAGGGAGTTCCCATGTTAAGACCCATGACCGCGGCGTTAAGGTCTACAACCGCGGCGCTTTTTCTGCCGCCGGCGCTTTTTCTGCTGCCGGCGCTGCTCCTGCTGCCGGCGCTGGCCCTGCTGCCTGGCTGCTCGCAATCTCCCGAGCCGGCCACGCTGGTCGTCCGGGACGCCCGCGTGTGGACCGGGCAGCCGGACCTGCCCTGGGCCGAGGCCGCGGCCGTGTCGGACGACCGCATACTGGCGGTGGGCAGTAACGAAGACATCGGACCGCTGATCAACAGTGAGACGCGGGTGATCGAAGGCGCCGGCCGCCTCGTTACCCCGGGCTTCATCGACACCCACGTGCACTTCATATCGGGCGGGTTCAACCTGTCGTCCGTCCAGTTGCGGGACGCGCCGACCCCGCAGGCGTTCATCGACCGCATCGCCGAATTCGCCCGGGGACTGGAGCCGGGCGTCTGGATTCTCGGCGGCGACTGGGACCACGAACAGTGGGGCGGAGAATTGCCTCGCCGGGACTGGATCGATTCGGTCACGACGGACAACCCGGTCTGGGTCAACCGGCTCGACGGACACATGGCCCTGGCCAATACGGCCGCGCTGACCGCCGCGGGGGTGACGCGGGAAACAGAGGAGATTGACGGCGGCACCATCGAAAGGTACGAAGACGGCGAACCCGCGGGCATCCTGAAGGACAACGCCATGTATCTCGTCGACCGGGTCGTTCCCGAAGCGCCGGAAGAACTGAAGGACCGCGCTTTGGACGCCGCGATGGCGTACGTGGCGGCCCAGGGGGTCACCTCCGTCCACGACATGGGCTCGTGGAGCAACGTGGCAGTCTTCGAACGGGCGCGCAACGAAGGCCGGATGAAGACCCGCATCTACGCCGCCATACCGCTGTGGGACTGGCAAAAACTCTCGGACAGAGTGGCGGAAAGCGGGACGGGAGACGAGTGGGTCCGGCTGGGCGGCCTCAAGGGGTTTGTGGACGGCTCGCTGGGATCCCACACGGCCGCCTTCATGGAACCCTTTACCGACGCGCCGGACGATACGGGCCTGCTCATCAGCACCGAAGAAGACCTGTACGCCTGGACCTCCGGCGCCGACGGGGCCGGTCTTCACGTGATGGTCCACGCCATCGGCGACCGGGCCATCCGGATGCAACTCGATATCTTCGAACGCGTGGCGGCGGAGAACGGTCCCCGGGACCGCCGCTTCCGCATCGAGCACGCCCAGCACATCGCGCCGGACGACATCGCGCGGTTCGCCGCCCTCGAGATCATCCCCAGCATGCAGCCCTACCACGCCATCGACGACGGCAGGTGGGCGGAAAAGGTCATCGGCCCGGAGCGGATCAAGACGACCTACGCCTTCCGGTCGCTGCTGGACTCCGGCGCGCGGCTCGCCCTGGGCAGCGACTGGTCCGTGGCGCCGGCGACGCCGATCGAGGGGATCTACGCGGCGGTTACGCGCCGGACGCTGGACGACCTGAATCCCGGCGGATGGGTACCGGAGCAGAAGATCACCGTGGAGGAAGCCCTGCGCGGCTACACCATCGACGCGGCGTACGCCTCCTACGAGGAAGACGTCAAGGGCTCGCTGGAACCCGGCAAGCTCGCGGATTTCGTGATTCTGGACCGGGACCTGACCACCATGCCTCCCGAAGAGATCCGGGACGCGAAGGTGGATCTGACCGTAGTCGGCGGCAACATCGTATATGAACGGTGACGGCCCCAGGGACGATGCGATGTGGCGGACGGCGCCCTCCGGCGCGGCGTGGCGGCTGGACCCCGGCCAGATCCATCTCTGGCGCGCTTCACTCGATCTGCCGCCAGCGCGGGTCCGGGAGCTGGAGCGCTTCCTTTCCCCTGACGAACTGGCCCGGGCGAAGCGTTTCGTCGCGCGCAGCGTGCGGGGACGTTACACCACGGCCCGTGCCGTCCTGCGAAACATCCTGGCGCGGTACGTTTCCGCAACCCCGGAAGACCTGCGTTTCAGCTACACCGAGTACGGGAAGCCCGACCTCGCCCATCCCGCGACGTCCATCCGGTTCAACGTATCCCATTCCCACGACCTGGCCGTTTACGCGCTGACCACCGGACAGTCCGTGGGGGTCGACGTGGAATACCTGCACCGACGCGCGATCGTGGACCGGCTGAAGATCGCCTACCGTTTTTTCTCCGACCGGGAATATAACGCCCTGGCGTCCATGCCGCCGTGGCGACGCGACCAGGCCTTCCTGGCATGCTGGACGCGGAAGGAAGCCGTCGTCAAAGCCATCGGCCAGGGCCTTTCCTGTCCCCTCGACCAGTTCGACGTCACCGTCGATCCCGGCGATCCGGCCGAACTGCTAGCCACGCGCTGGGACGTCTCGGACGCGCAGCACTGGTCCATGGCGTCCGTCGATCCCGGCCCGGACTATATCGGGGCGATGGCCGTGAAAAACCGGGACATTCGTCTCTGTTTCTGGCAGTGGGACCATGCGCAGTTCGAATGAGCATTGAAACCGAGGAGCATCCATGTCCGAGAAATTCTGCCCGCTGAACCTGACCCCGGAGGAACTCGTCGAATACACGCCGGACTGGGACGGCGAACGCTTCCCCGACGGCCGCCCGATGGTGCCCGACGGGATCATCGAACGGATGAAGAACGTCTCCGTCACCCAGGCCTGGGGCGTGATGCGCGGGGCGGGGTACGAATACCAGTACGAGGGCGGATGGGCGCAGACCCATCCCGGCAAGACGCTCGTGGGACGGGCGGTGACGGCCATGTACATGCCCCGGCGGCCGGCCATGCGCGCGGTGATGGAGGCGAAAGGCGCCGCCCACGGCTGCATCGGCGACCAGATCTCCTGGCCCATCGATATGCTGGTCCCGGGCGACGTCTACGTGGCGGACACCTACGGCAAGGTGGACGAGGGGCCCATCATAGGCGACAACCTGGCCACGGCCATCTACGCGAACTCAGGCAACGGCGTGGTCTTCGACGGATCGGTGCGGGACCTGGAAGGCATCGAGGAACTGGAGGATTTCGCCTGCTTCGTCCGGGGCTGGCACCCCTCCTATGCCTCGCCCACCATCATGCTGCTGGGCGTCAACACCGCGGTGCGCATCGGCCAGGCCACCGTCATGCCCGGCGACGTGGTCCTGGGCAAGCGCGAAGGGGTCGTCTTCATCCCGCCCCACCTCGCGGAGACCGTCGTGAAGACCTCGGAACTCGTCCAGCTGCGGGACATGTTCGGCAAGCAGCGGCTGCGGGAAGGGAAATACACGCCCGGACAGATCGACGACCGGTGGACGGACGAAATGGAGGCGGATTTCTCCGAGTGGCTGGAGGGTCATATGGACGAATTACCTGTCCCGAAGGAAGCCATCCAGGACCTGTTGAAGGAGCGGACGTGGTGAGTTTAATTGCGTCAGGCACTCACTTTTGGTCTGCGCTCAAAAGCGAACTCCATGATGTTCGCGTTTTCTTCCGCGTGTTCGATGGTCATCGGGACGAAATTGCCATCTTGATCAGGGTCCATGTAAACGTCCTCAGACACCTCCTGCGTCTCTGATACGGTGTTGTTTGTGAACACGAGGCGCAAGGTGTCCGTATCTTCAAAGCGGATCCCGGCCATTCGCGAGAACTGCCTTAATCTCTTCGAGTGATAACTCGACCTTCTCGAAACGTTTGTCCATGGATGACTCGACCTTCTCGAAACGTCTGTCCATGGATGACTCGACCTCCTCGAAACGTCTGTCCATGCAGTCATGAAGGTTGTCAAAACGCTGGTTCATTTCATGGCGTCTGGTTTCCAGTGTCTTGAATAAGACCCGTTCGTAACGTTCAAACATTTCCTTCGTGACGTATCTTTCGTCTGTATCACTCAACTCGTTCCTCCTTTGGAATTGGCAATCGACCGCTTGGGGTTTCCCGCTACAGCGAGGGATGTGATGCTCTTTGGCCCTGATGTAGATGACGGTTGAAACACGACCGCGCGATCCGTCCACGAAAACCCCTCTGTTAGATCGTCATATTCCTTTAGTGTCATTTATCATCGAATTCTCGTGATGAAATCGCGATATTGCCCAACAGGGGCAGCATGGTCAACCCGTCAGCGCCCATCCCGCGGGAATACCTATCACGCCATCGCCCAGGTCTCGTATGTGTGGATCGCCGGATAGCACCAGCGCCTGCAGGACGGGTTTGTCCAGGATCTCCTCCAACCGGCGCAGGTGGCGCGCGTCCTTGTGCGAAACCCTATCCTTGTACTTAATCTCGATAGGCACATAGCCGCTTTCGGCCTCGATCAGCAGATCGACTTCCCGGCCGTAAAAATGGTTAGGTATTAGGTGGGATCACCATAAGAGCTTGGAAGAAACTGTGCCAGAGCGGGATTACAGACTACCTGTTGAAGTAAAGGGAAGGTAGGGAATGGGGCTTGGAAACGACGCGATCGATTCCTGGCCGTGATCAGTTATCCATCGTTGTCAACGACGCGCCCGTCCGCGTCTTCAGCCTGGTCTTCTTCCGGCTTACCGTCTGTCAGTTTCTGGATTGAACCGGGGACGGCATCGACAGGCGGAACTTCGGGCAATTCCCGCGTAATGGGGACGTTCAACTCGGTAAACCGCCGGGCAGCCGGTGCCACGCGGGTATCCCACGATCCGACACTTCGATTGTACCGTTCGATAGCCTGCCGAAGCGAATTGCCCACGTTGACGTAATGCCCCGCGAAAACCGCCAGCCGCTCGTACATCTCCTTGCCCAGGTCGCTTATCTGCCTAGCGGTCTCAGCGACTCGTATCTGCTGCCAGGACATCTCCACGGCCTTGAGCAGGGCCAGCAGGGCCGGTGGCGTGACGATCACCACGTTTTTCTCCAGCGCACGCTCGGTCAGGCCGGGTTCGCGTTCGACCGCGGGAAGGAAGGCAAATTCGGGCACTACCATCACCACCATGTCGGGCGTCGTGGCGAGTATGTTCCAGTATTCTTTCTTCGCAAGCGAATCGACGTGATTTTTCATCTGGCTGACATGGCGGTCGAATGCGGCCGACCTGGTTTCGTCATCGTCCGTCTCGAAGGCTTCCATGAGCGCCGTCAGCGACACCTTGGAATCGAGAATCACCGTACGGTCCTGAGGCAGGTGGACGATAACGTCAGTTCGTATTCGTTCCCCTTCGTTGTTGAAGGTGTCCTGTACCGTGAAATCGATGTCCTTCCGCAGGCCGGACAGTTCGAGTACACGCTCGAGCTGCGTCTCCCCCCAGCGGCCACGCACGTCGGGCCGCTTCAACGCATTCGACAACGCCTGGGCTTCTTCAGCCAGTTCCTTGTTGGTCCGCATGAGGTTCGATATCTGCGTCTGAAATTCGCCCGCGTTCTTGGCACGCGCCTTATCCAGCGTCTCGATCTTCTCCGACAGTGGTTTGACCAGTTTCTCCACCGCCTCCTGCCGCGCCTTTAACGATTCCTCAGCGTTAGCCTTGAACGATTCCTGTTGAGACTTCAGGACTTCGGACGACAGTGCCTTGAACGTATCCTTGAACCGTTTCTCCACTTCGTCGCGCTCTCCTAAACGTTCCTCAGCATTGGAGAGTTTCTGAAGTAGCCCGGCCCGTTCGACTTCCAACTGCCGGGCCTCCTCCAGCGACTTCCGCGCTTCGGCCAGTTGATCGCGCATCAAACCCAACTCGGTCTCCATTCCGGCCTTATCGCCGCTGAGTTGCTCGACGCGTGCGTGGGACTTCAGCAGACGGGCCAGTAGGAATATCGCACCGGCGAGAAGCACGACGAGCAATGTGATCGTAATAGTATCCATTTCAGGGTTTCCGGTTAATGTCGGCCCTGCACCAGGTTAACTCGTGCTGGATTTCGTACAACTATTGTCAAGAGACATGAAGAGTAATAAGACACCAGGGAAGTACCGTAGTCAAGCAATCTGACCACCGCTATCCCGCCATCCACTCAGACGCGATTCGAGCCAGTTCCTCCATGACGGGTTCGTCGGTATTCCGTCGCTTCAGCACCTTGAAACCATGATCCGCGGTATCCACGACGTGCAGCGTCGCGTCAGGCAAGTCATTTACGACCGGCTGCAGCAGATCCAGGTCCGCCATCGAGTCCCTTTGTCCGGACAGGAACAGCATGGGTACCTCTACCGACTTCAGGTGCTCGGCACGCTCCGTATTCTTCTTGCTCGCATGGAGCGGAAAGGCGAAGAATACGATGCCCCGCAGCCCTTCGATGGGTTCCTGGGCACACGCCATCGAAACCATGCGGCCGCTCATGGAATGTCCGCCGGCGAACACCGGAAGTTCGCCAGCTTCCCGTTGTGCCGTCTCAATGGCGGCGCGTACCGTGGCCAGACGCACCTTTTCGCCGTCCATCCCGCCGCCGCCCTTTTCGGAATAGGGATAGTTGAATCGAAAAGTGGCTACCCCCGCATCGTTCAGCGCTTCGCTCAGTTCCTCCATGAATCGATGACGCATGTTCGTGCCCGAGCCGTGTCCCAGCACGAGCAGGGCCTTCGCGGTGGCCGGCCCGCCCGGACGAGCCAGTATGGCCGAAACCTCGCCTTTCTCTTCAGTCGCGATAAACTTCAATTCCCTCGTATCAAAGGACATTCAAACCTCCAGTGATCCTCTTTTCTCTCCCTGTCGATCGCGCCGCCAATGATCGTTTGCTGCCACGTACTGCTATGCGCGCTTCGGATAGTCGTACAGCACCTCGTCGCCACCCTGATCTCCCACGGTGGACCAGGTGTCTGTCTGGAACCTGAGGTGCAACACCGCGCAGGTGGGCATATTGAAGATCTCTCTGGGCCCCAGGTGATTCGCAAGATCCGTCAAGCCCGGATTGTGCCCGAACAGCATCAAGATTCTCACCGAATCTTCCACGCCTCGGATCGCATGGAGCAGTTCGGCAACGCTCGCATGAAAGAGGCGTTCCTCCACCGCAATGCCTTCGCGAGGATATTCGAGCTTCCCGGCTATTGTCCGCGCCGTGTCCAGCGCACGCACCGCGGAACTCGAAACCAGAAGGTCCGGTTTATACTCGCTCCGTCGCAGTCGCTCCCCCATCTCCGGCGCGTCCCGCTTCCCGCGCTTGTTCAGTGGCCGCTCATGATCGCGGAGGGCGGGGTCCTTCCAGCTCGACTTGGCGTGGCGAACCAGGATGAGGTCTTTCACCGGTACGCACTCCCATGGATGAACGGTGCGCACGGCAGCGAGGATCAGGGGACGGCAGCCTGATCTGTCGTCTTAGCTGCATCTCAGGCGCATAACATAAGTATCTCAGGTGAGTCTCGGGCACATCCCAGGCGCAAGACAGGAGCAATCTGTGTTGGATTCAAGCACCCGATCGCCGGGCTGCCTCGGACTCCACGGCAGGTACACTCACGCTACCGAACGGCGGTCCGCCTTGGACTTCGCGGGCAGGCTGAACGGCCGATCGTGGCGGAGACTCGGCACGCGCCGGCGTGCGCTGGCGACGCTTTCCAGATCCACCGTAGCGACGACGACGCCCACGTCCTCGCCGCCATCGGCCAGGACCTCGCCCCAGGGGGAGATGATGAGCGAATGACCGTACACCTCGCCGCCGCCCGGAATAGAACCCGCGGCGCAGGGGGCCAACACCACGGCGCCGTTCTCGATGGCCCGGGCGCGGTTCAGTACGTGCCAGTGGGCCTGTCCCGTCGTCTTCGTGAACGCCGCCGGCACGGCGAGGATCTCGGCGCCGGCCTGCGCCAGCGTGCGGTAGAGCTGGGGGAAGCGCAGGTCGTAACAGGTGGTCATGCCGAGGCGGCCCCAGGGTGTGTCGGTCACCACGGCCAGTTCGCCGGGGGATACGACGTCC
>JAPOYX010000266.1 GCA_026706345.1 Gemmatimonadota bacterium
CCTCACGAGGCAGGACATCTCTAACCTCTCCCGGCTTACGTCTCACCAGGTGGTGTGGCGTCGTGTGGCTCTCTACCCTCTACCGTCTTACCTCTACCCGCATTCAGGCTTTTTGTGGCCAATTTAACGGTTGACTAATCCGAGCTGAGGTTAACGGGTGACAGATCGAACCTATGATGCTGTGATATTCGACGTGGACGGCGTGATCGTGGATTCAGAAGCGGTTTACTGCGAGACGTTCAACGCGACGCTGGGAGATTACGGCGCCGGGATGAGCCGGGCGGACTATGCGGTATGCGTGGGCCATCCCGTCGAGGAAAACAGCGCGTACGCCGTGGACCGATACCGGTTGGACGTGACGCCTGCCGCATTCCGCGAGATCTGGATGGATCGTTTCGAGAAAGCGGTCTCGAATCCCGATCGGGTGTCTCTGATGCCGGAGATTCTGGAACTGATGGCACACGTCCGGTCACGCGGATATCCGCTGGCGGTGGCGTCGTCCACGCAGCGGGACCGGATGATGAAGACGCTGAACAGCGGCCTGCTGTCCAGATTGGACGGCGTGCAAGACCTGGCCGAGGTGTTCGACGTGGTGCTGTCCGGCAGCGACGTGAAACGGCTGAAACCGGCGCCGGACATCTTTCTGATGGCTGCCGCGAAATTGAACGTCGAACCGGATCGGTGTGCGGTAATCGAGGATAGCGAGGCGGGCGTCAAGGCCGGCAAGGCCGCGGGGATGACGGTGTTCGCGGCGCCGAATTTCTTCACCCGACGCCAGCGACACGACGAGGCCGATTTCATTCTGGGCGGGCTGTGGGAAGCGAAACGGTATTTTTGAATCCCGCGGCGGTCCGGCAGTCCGGGCTACCATTTCGGTTCTGCTACTCAGGCGTAGGCCTCCGCGTCATCTTCAGGAGCGTATCCGAGTTCCTCGCGCGCGTTTCGGAGGTCCCAGTACGCGCGGGTATTGTTCGAAATGCCGTAATAGATGCCGAAGTGGACGTCGGTTTCGACGCTGCACCGCACGAGTTGGACGGTATCGCGGTGGCTGAGCCAGGACGCGAGGATCCGGTCGCTCGTGCGGTTGATGACCGAATCGGCCGGCTGAAAGGAGCCGATCCGCAGACAGATCACCGAGAGCCCGAATGCGTCCGCGTAGTACCGCCCAAGGTCTTCTCCGTAGGCCTTGCTGGCGCCGTAGAAACTGTCCGGCCGCGCGTTCACCTCGGTCGTGGTACCGATGCCGTCTTTTTCGTAATATCCGGTAACATGGTTGCTGCTGGCGAATACGACGCGGTGGACGCCTGACCGGCGGGCCGCCTCGTAGACGGTGTATGTTCCGCGGATGTTCGCCTCAAGTATATCTTCGAAGGAAGCGTTCCCGTTTGGATTCCCGGCCATGTGGACCACGGCGTCCACACCCTTCGCCGCCGCAATAACCCTGTTCATGTCGGTAATGCTTGAAACATGCATGTCTTCGCCGGGCCGGGCCGGCAGGATGGTGTTGTGATACAGCAGGCTGAGGCGGTAGTCGTCCTTCAATCCCTCTCGCAGTACGCGCCCGATTCTGCCGGCGGCGCCTGTGATGAGGATTTTCTTTTGCTGCACGTTGAGCCTTTCGTCTAACGGTCCGTTGATCGAGTCGCTATGCATGCATCGGCCGGTGGCAGCCCGGATGGGCGTTTTCAGCGGGCTGCCAGGTTTTGAGTCTTGATCGGTTGTCAGCGAGACGTCGACGGGAGGTGCGCCCGTCGGGCTGACACTCACAGGGGCTTGACACCGGCCCAGTCGGGAAGGAGCCGGGCGGCATTATTCCAGAGTATGTCTTTCCTGGTTGCTTCGGAAAGATCGGCGCCCAGTGTTTTTCCGAGACATTGGCCGAAGAGACGGACCGGCAGGTCCGACCCGAAGACGACGCGACGGCCTCCCAGCGCGTCCACGGCGGTCTCGACGATTCCGGCCTCGGGGTCGCCGCCGCCGGTGTCCGCCACCAGGTTCGGGCAGTCCGCGACGTGCTCGATGCCCCGGAGCCCGCACCCGTTGAGGTGGGCCATGATGATTTTGGCGCCGGGGTGCCTCCGCGCCAGGTGGGCCACGTCCTGTGGAAAGGACTCGCCCGGCAGGTTGCCCGTGGTCTTGTCCCACGCGTGCTGCAGAACGGGCACGTCGAGTTCAACGGCGCGCTGCATAATCGGGTCCAGCCCGGCATCGGTGGCCCGGCGCGCCACCCACAGCTTGATTCCGCACATGCGCTCTTCAACGATGCACCGGTTTATCTCGTCGACGGACGCTTCGGGACAGGCGGGATTGACGTAGCAGAACGGAAGAAAGGCCTCAGGCGCCCGATCGCGCATCCGCAGATTGTAGTCGTTCCCGTCCCGGCAGTGTCGCATCGCGGGGTCATGGAGAGGGCTGCCGGCGCCCGATTCGGGATGCAGCAGAAAGATGCACATCTTCGTGATTCCCGCGCGTCCGGCGGCCTCCAGGATCCTCCTGGCGTCGGTCTCTACGGATGCCGTGCCAGTGCCGAGCGGGTGGACGTGCACGTCCAGCACGTCGCAGGGTGGCTTGAGTTTCTCTCTCAACGTGGTCAGTTTCACGGTAACGCCCCGCTACCAGTTGACGATTCGCTCGGCGTTTCCCCCCAGGATCGCGGCGGTATCGTCGTCGGGGAGGTCGGTGACGACCCGAGAAAGGGCTGAGTAGGGGATGAAGAGCGGCGCATGAGAACCGAAAAGCAGTTTGTCTCTCAGTCCGTCGTCGACCAGCACCTTTACCGCATCCATCCCGTCCGACTGGGAGACGTCCGCGTAGAGGTTGGGGAGACCCAGAATCCTGTCTCGAAGTCCCCGGATTTCAGCCGTGCGCGGCCCGCCGATGATGATGAGAAGACCCGGGTGGCGTTCTGCGGCATCCGCGATTTCGGCTGCGGGTACGTCGGGTACCTGGGCGAGGGGATGCTGCCTGCGGGGGTCTTCGAGCCGTGTCTGCACGATGACGCCGAGCCCGGCGCACGCGAGGGCCGCGAACAGGTCGGACGCGGAACTCAGATCGTAGCCGCAATAGGCGGGCAGGAGTTTGACCAGGCGGACCCGGGGCTGCGCTTCCGCCCGCTGGAGTTCGTCGCGCCAGGTGGCGATGGTCGGATCCAGAACGGGTACGGGCCAGACGTCGTCCGTCACGACCGATGCGGCGTAGAGACTGTCGTTGAACCGGTGCGGGTTGCGGCACCACGCGGCGTCCAGGGGCGAAACGCACATGCGTTCCACGCCGTATTCCCTGAGGGAGGCGCGAACGGAGTCAAGGGCCCCTTCGACGGGATGGGAGGGCCAGTGTCCGGTGTAGGCGTTGATGTCGATAATCATGCAGTTCTCCCCGGCGCATATCGATTTCGATTCGCGCGATTCAGGCACGCCGTCTTGGACCCTGGCGCGATCGGTCAGAGGGTCCGGACGCCGGACCACGCCGGCAGGAGGCGGGCGGTGTTGTTCCAGAGGATCTCTCTCTTGACGGCCTCCGGAAGATCGGTTCCGAGCGTCTTGCCGAGTTGCACGCCGAAATGGCGAATCGGAGCGTCGGAACCGTAGACGATGCGATTGGGTCCGATGGTCGATGCGGCCGCTTCGACGATGCCGCTGTCCGGGTCTCCTCCGGAGGTATCGACGTAGATGTTCGGACAGTTCGCCACGTCTTCCATACCGGCGAGCCCGCAGCCATTCATGTGAGCCATGATGATGTTCGCGTCAGGGTGGCGCCGCGCCAGGTGAGCCACGTCGGCCGGAAAGGACTCGCCCACAAGATTGCCGTCCGTCTTGATCCACGCGTGCTGCAGCACCGGAACACCGAAATGTACCGCGCGTTCCAGGATGGGGTCCAGGCCCGGATCGGTGGCGCGGCGGGCGACCCACAGCTTGATCCCGCCCATACGCTCGCTTTCGATGCAGCGGTCGATTTCCGAAACGGACTCAGCGGGGTACATTGGATTGACGTAACAGAAGGGGATGAAGACGTCCGGCGCGACGTCCCGCATTGAGAGGGCGTAGTCGTTTGCCTGCCTGAACGCTTCAACCGACGGCTCTCTCGGGCAGGTGGTGTATAACGAGAAGAGGCACATCTTTTCCACGCCCGCGCGTTCGGCGGCCTCGATAATGAGGCGCGCGTCCTCCCTGGCGTCGGCGATCCCGTAAAGACCGAAGCAGTCCAGCGGATGCACGTGGACGTCGAGGGCGGGGCAAGCCGGCTTCAGGCGGTCCGTCACTTCGGATGGCGTCATCACACGTCTCCAGTATAAAGCACTTCGCACATGCACGATACCGTCGGCACGGGCGTTTTGCCGGATAATTCCTTGCCCCTGCAATCCATCATATATATAATTAACCAGGGCCTGAATGTCAGCAGATTTCCGGCCGGCCGGTGACGAAACGGTTTGGGATGCCCAATTGCTCGCCCGGGAAACGCAGCGCCTTTCGCAGTGCGGTTACACATTGATCCTGTCGCCGTCGCAATCGTAATGCCGGAAAGTTTTCCTTGCGTATTCGAATTCCTGAATGGAGAGGATGATGAAAGCGATCGTCATCGCGGCGGGTTACGCCACCCGGCTGTACCCCCTGACCCTGAATTTCCCGAAGGGGCTCCTCGAGGTGGGCGGGCGCGCGATCGTGGACTATCTGATGGACCAGATCGAGTCCGTTCCGGATGTAGATGAGGTCTATCTTGTAACCAATAGCCGGTTCGCCGGTCATTTCGAGTGCTGGGCGGCCGGGTGGAACGGTCGGCTTGACATCGACGTGATCGACGACGGGACGACGACCAATGACAACCGGCTGGGCGCGGTCGGGGACATCCGGTACACTATCGGTGCGCGGGCGATTACCGACGACATCCTGGTATGCGGGTCGGACAATCTGCTCGGGTTTCGTCTGAAGGATCTGGTGGCGGACTTCCGCGCCAATCCTGTGGCCCACATCTGCGTATGTTACGTGGACGACCCGGATGACCGCCGGCGCCGCGGCATCGCGGTGCTGAACGCGGAAAGCCGGGTGGTAAAGTTCGAAGAAAAGCCCGACCAACCGGAATCGTACTGGGGCTCCGCTGCCATTTACGTATACCCCGCGGCCACACTGAAGCGGTTCGACGAATATGTAGAGAGCGGTCGGACGCCGGATGCGCCGGGGCATTTCGTCGAGTGGCTCTGCCAGGTCGAGCCCGTATACGCGCACAGAATTCAGGGCTCGGCGATCGATATCGGAAATCCCGAGACCCTGGAGCAGGCGAGGCGTGAATACGGGGATGAGGCTCGCAACGCGCATAAGTAACCACACTTGGCCTGCATCGCGAGCATTTCCCAGAGTTTGTAATACCTGAGCCGCTCCCTGAGCCTGCGGTCCCTGAGCTTGTCGAAGGGTCGAAGGCGCTGCCCTGAGCTTGTCGAAGGGTCGGCGAAGGGAACGCAAACACGGGCATTTCGACATTTCGACAAACTTGCTTCGACAGGCTCAGCACACGCAATGCAGGCATGCTCGCTTCGACAAGCTCAGCACAAGCAATGACCACGTTTCGACAGGTCCTGGAAATTGAACTCATAGTTTGGGGATGAGAATGCGCCGTAACTTCCCCCGCACCGCGACGTTTCTCCTGTTGATTCCCATTGCCGTGTCCGCGCACAGTCTTGGGGGGGATTTCGACGGGGACGGTGTCGTGGGTTTCCCGGATTTCCTGCTTTTCGCCGAAGCGTACGGGTCCAATAACGTCCGGTTCGATCTGAACGACGACGGCCAGGTGGACTTCAACGACTTTCTGCTGTTTGCCGGGGACTTCGGCAAGGTAACCCACGAAGAGGGAGAGACGGACGTCACAGGCGTCCGCTCAACGTTCGAGACGATACAGGACCATATCTTCAACGAAAGCTGCATCAGCAGTTCCTGCCACAGTTCAGCGTGGGCCGCCGCCGGACTCTCACTTGAACCGGACGTGGCGTACGAGCAACTCGTGGGCCGGGTGCCGCAGAACGCGAAGGCGCGGGAAGAAGGGATGCTGCTGGTCAAGGCAGGAGATCCCGGAAAGAGTTTTCTGATGACGAAGCTGACCGGGTCCGGTGTGGGGTACGGCGACCGGATGCCGAGGTCGTACTCCAGTCTGAGCGGCGTCGCGATCGACGCGATCCGGGCATGGATCGCGGCCGGGGCGCCAAGTGACAGCGTGGTGCCGGATGCGCCCGACCTGGACCGGGTCCTGCACAACACGGAGTTTTATTTCCAGCCGCCCGCGAAGCCCCAACGGGGCATTCAGCTCCACCTGAGTCCCTTCGCGGTCCCGCCGCGTTCGGAGCGGGCAATCTTCTCGACGACCCGGCTGGGGATCGCGGAAGATCTGATGGTGAACAAGATTGAGGTGGTGCAGCCGGAAGGCAGCCACCACTTCATTCTCTATCAGTCGACGGACGAATTCCCGCCGCCGCCGGGAATTCGCGATCTGGATCCGATCGAGGCGCTCGGTATTTTCCGGAAACGGTTCATCGTGGGCAGCCAGTCGCCGAAGGCGGTGTTCGATTTCCCTGAAGGCATCGCGATTCCGATGCCTGCCGATGCGGTCTACGAACTGAACTCTCATTTCGTGAACACCTCGGGCGAGAACACGCTCATAGGCGAGGTCTACGTCAATCTGCACTCAATGCCCGCCGACAGCGTCAGGGAGGCTGCAAAGCCCATCTTTGAGAGCTTTTTCGCCATCAGGGTTCCGCCGGGTCAGACTGTGACCGCCGGCCGCGACTGGACGCTGCGGCGCGACGTCAACCTTGTCATGCTGTCATCGCACATGCATCGCCACGGCCGGCGGTTCGATATCTTCCTGGACGATGAAAGGATCTACCGCAGCGAGGAGTGGGACGAACCTGTGACAAATCTGTACAATCCTGCGCTCGAAGTCAGGGCTGGACAAACCCTGAGATTCGAATGCACCCACGAAAACGACGACAAAGACTTCACCATCCGGTTCGGATTTACGGCCGAGAACGACGAGATGTGCATCATGCTGGGGTACTATTATTGAAGAAACCGGTAGAAGTTCGTGGCCGATTCACGGAAGGGTCTGTGGGCCGCCGCGCGATGCTGGTTGCCATCAGGGGGCTTGCAACGGTTTCTCATCCTGTTTATCCTGTCCAGCCCTGTAAGTTCCGGTTCTTGCGTCGAATCGCCTAGGCAATACTTCGTATCACCTCATCGAACAGAACCCCGTTCGTGGAAATGGCGTTGCCGCCTCGAATGGTCGGGTTTCCGCTCCAGTCCGTAAACGTGCCGCCCGCTTCTTCCAGAATGGGCTGCAGCGCGGCGCAGTCCCACACGGCCATCACGGGGTCCAGCATGATTTCCGCACGGCCCGTGGCGACAAGGACGTGCCCGTAACAGTCGCCCCATCCCCGGCAATAAGCGACCCTTCCCGCGAGGTTGCGGTATGCGCCGTCCCGGCCGAACTCGGCGAACGATTCGAAGTCGGTGGCGCAGAGGAGCGCGTCTTCCAGGCGCGAGACCGTGGAGACGCTCGCCGGTCGGCCGTTCCACGTACAGCCCGATCCCCTGGCGGCGCATACCATCTCGTTCATGGCGGGGAGGTGAACCACGCCAACGGACGGGACGCCGTCTATTTCCACGCAGATCATCACCCCGTAGAGCGGCACGCCGTGAACGAAGGACTTCGTACCGTCGATCGGGTCGATAATCCAGCGGCGGGGGGTCCGGCCGGTCCGGTCGCCGAACTCTTCTCCGACGATGGCGTCCTCCGGAAAACGGTCCTGTATCAGCCCGGCGATCCTTCGCTCCGCTTTGCGGTCGGCTTCGGTAACGGGGCTGTCGTCGGATTTCGTTTCGACCCGGACGCCGGACTGAAAGTACCGCAGGGTAATGCGTCCGGCCTGCCAGGCCGCGTTGGTGCTGAAAGCCAGAAGATCCTGGAGAGAAGGCTCTGCCATGGGCGTTCCTTTCTCAGAAGTTGTTTTAAAATTACCGGTGAGTTCCCGACCGGCGCTTTTGCAGCCGTGCGAAGACCGCTGGGAATTTTAAGACAGCTT
>JAPOYX010000267.1:0-578 GCA_026706345.1 Gemmatimonadota bacterium
CGCCACCGCAACCCAGACCGGCGCCACCGCAACCCAGACCGGCGCGACAGCCACTCAGACGGCCTCGACCGGAACCCAGACGGCCAGCAACGCCGCGCAGACGGCTGAAGCCGGCGCCAAGATGGTGCGTGTGGCAAACCGGGTGCGGGCGGCCGCACAAGTTTCCCAGGGAGTGGCCCAGGTCGGCGGTTCATCGGCACAGGTTCCCGGAACCGTCTCCAACTATGAGGCAACGATGGCTCGAGCCGACGTTCAGGACGAACAGGCGGAACTGGCGAAGTTCCAGGAAATGACCTACGACTGGCTGCGGCGCATCCGCAAGATGATCGAACAGCTTCAGGACGCGGGGGCGATCGTGGTCGACACCATTGCCGACTCCCGGGATACGTCCATGCACATACGGCAGACCATCTGAAGCGCCCGGCGTTCGGGCGGCACATCGACAGGATACTCGCAGGAGGCAAACAATGTCCGCAGTCGACCCATCCGTCGGATTCTACGGTTCCGCCGTGGAAACCGGGAACGGAATCTCCGACGACGGGATGGTTTCTTTCGGCGGGGTCCGGGTCTCCGCCGCC
>JAPOYX010000267.1:588-2227 GCA_026706345.1 Gemmatimonadota bacterium
GCACCGCAGCGTCGTGATGAAGGAAGTGGGCGCCGACCGCACCGAGATGGCACAACAGCACCTTGAGAAGATACGGACCGCGCGCCAAATCCTGATCGACCTCGGAGACCTCCAGGAATGGGCAGACACCGGCAAGAGCTTTCGAGACCGTTGCCCGGTCACGCCCGACATGGTGGCTTTCCTCGAAAACGAGGTAAATTGCTCCGTAGACCCAAACGTAAATCGCATAGTGTTTTACGGCTCCGCCGTCCCCGAGCTTCCGGAATCCGTGCGCAACTATTACGGACTTTACCTTGATGAAGACGGCAACTGGATAAAGTACACCGACCGCGCCATGGAGTTCGACTTCTGGTACGAAGATGGAAACAACCAGTACGAAATGCACGGCATTACCATCATCGACCATTCCGACATCGTCGAACTCAAGGCCCAGGTAAACAACTACATCGACCAGCTCAACGACAGCAACAACCTGTTCATGACCAAGTTCAAGAACGTGGTCAACAACATGAACACCGCGCTCGAAGGCGCCAACAATCTGGCCGACAAGACCCACGACATGAGGAATAACCTCGTGTCACGGTGGTGAGGCCTGCCGGGCGATCCATTCGTCAATCGACACCCAACCGAATTTTCCGTGCACAACCCTGAAATCAAGGAGGCTTCAACGTGGAAGCGGCGACCGACATCCTGGACACCCTGAGCGAAAACGACCTTCTCAGGGTCGAGGAACTGGCCAAGAATTGCCTGATGGAAGGGGCAACGCTGGCCGATGTGAGAGGCTACACGGAGGAAGAACTGGAAGCCGTGTACCACTTCGCCCACAACGCCTACCAGCAGCGCAAGTATGACGAAGCTCGCCGGCTCTTCCAGTTTCTCGTGCACAACGACCATGCGGAGAGCCGATTCTGGATGGGGCTTGCGGCCTCCTGCCAGCTTTCCGGCAGCCATGAAAAGGCCGTTACCGCCTACAGCATGGCGGCGGTACTCGACGCCACCAATCCCCGCCCGGCTCTGCACGCCGGCGAGTGCTATCTTGCCCTCGGCGACATGAAGAACGCCCGCAAGGCATTCGATGCCGTGGAGTTCATCTGCGGGCTGCCGAGCGCTTCCGCGCACGCAGACCTGCGCAAGCGCGCCACGGCCCTGGCCGTGGCACTGGAACAAGCGAACCCGCAGCCCGTCGGCCCGGCCGATGCGGCGCGCCGGCGGCGGGAAACCCCCGAAAAAGACCGGGCAACACGAATCCCGGAGTAATCCCGATGTCCATAGCCATCATGGAAAACCTGATTGGGGAGTTCGGTGCCGCCATCGGCATTCCCGACCTCAGAACCGACGAAGACAACCGGTGCAATCTGATGTTCGACGATGTCGCCGTGAGCTTCGAACTCGCCAACGGCGGAGAAAGCCTGTTCATATACTCCCTCCTGGGCTCGGTTCCCGACCGGGACGCCGACTCGTTTCACACGGCCATGTTGCACGCCAACCATCTTCTGGCAGCCACCCGGGGCTCTACCCTGAGCGTCGATGCGCAGAACAACGACGCCGTACTGATCAGGGAAGAGCTGCTGGAAACGCTGCGTCTGCCCAGGCTCGAATCCATCGTCGAGGAATTCGTGAACATTGCCGAACTTTGGAT
>JAPOYX010000267.1:2237-2642 GCA_026706345.1 Gemmatimonadota bacterium
CCGGCTGCAAGGTGTTGTCGAATGTCCGGCGGAGCGGCAGACGGGCGAGGCCGCGCTGCCGGACGGCGGCATGCTGAGAGTCTGACCGAGGCCCCGGAGCAAGGGCCGCCCGAACATGAGAGTCACCACGGAGACGGAAATGGAAAACCAACCCGAACCGCGAATCCGGATGCAGATCGAGACCCAACTGGAACAGGATCGCTCCGGTTCACTGAAATCTTCCATCGGCGCCGCTATCGCCGAGCAGGCCGCGGCCATCGAAGCGGAACTGAAGCAAGGCGCAAGACCCGAGGAATACCGCCGGCTCACTGCCCTGAAAAAAGGGCTGGACGCGGCCAGCCTGATACTTGAGCGCACCTGGTCCTACTATCACCCATGACCCGCCATCCTGTCCGGGGGCGGCGC
>JAPOYX010000268.1 GCA_026706345.1 Gemmatimonadota bacterium
GTGCGCGCGAACTATCTGTTTCGTTCCGAGGATCTCGCTACCTGGACTTACCTGCATCCTTTCGTCGAGGACGACGCCTACACCCTGGTGGGAGACGACGGCGCCTGTCCCTATTTCTGGCCCATCGGCGACCGCCACATCCTGCTTTTCTTCAGCCACATGAGCGGCCCCCAGTATCTGATCGGGGACTACGACACGGAAAGGGACAAGTTCGTCGTGACCTACGGCGCCAAGTTCAATTTCGGCGCGTATAAGCCCTCCGGCCTCCACGCCCCTTCGGCCACGCCGGACGGCCAGGGCGGTCTCGTCGCGATCTTCAACATGAACCACGGCAAGCCGACGAAGGACTGGAACCAGATCATGTCGCTGCCGCGACACCTGACCGTCGATGGCGACGACCTGTACCAGGAGCCGGTCGAGGCCCTGAAGTCACTGCGCGAAGCGCCGGCCCGTTTCGACGTGATGACCCTTCCGGCCAACCAGGAAGTCGTGCTGCCCCGGTTGGAGGGCGGCAACACCATGGAATTCGAGGTGGAAATCGATACCGGATCTTCGCCCATGGTGGAGATGAACGTGCTGCGGTCCCCGAACCGGGAGGAATTCACGCGCATCGCCTTCTACCGGGGCCGCGGGTTCCGGGGCAAGAGTCTCCTGTCCATCGATACTTCCTATGCGTCCATCGCGCCGGACGTCACGTCCCGCGCCCCCGAAACCGCGCCGCTGGCGCTGGAGGAAGACGAAACGCTCAAACTGCGGGTGTTCGTGGACCGAAGCGTCGTGGAGGTTTTTGCCAACGGCCGCCAGTGCGTTTCGCTGCGGGTCTACCCGGACCGGCCCGACAGCACGGGCGTGTCCTTCCGTTCCCAAGGGGTCGACAGCCGGGTCATTTCGCTCCAGGCCTACCGAATGAAGTCGATCTGGACCTGAGCAATGAGCAACGCAGCGTCGAAAGGCAGCAAGGGATCATCGTGAAAGCGGCAAGGGAGGGAAGCATGGCCACAGTGGATGGCATCGAACTGCTGCAACTGGTCTGCAACAACGCCTTCGAGCCCCGCTGGGAATCCTACGCGCTCGATGACCTCGGTGCCGACGAGGTCCGCGTCCGCAGCGAGATCACCGCGGCGAAACACGGGACGGAAAAGGGCGAGATCACGGGGGAGTCCATTTATTCCAGCGTGCCCATGGACCGGGAAGGCCGGGTCTTCGACCGGTCGCGTACCCATCCCTACGACCCAACGACATGGAAGCCCGTGGGAAATACTACCGTGGGCACGGTCATGGCCGTCGGCAGGAAGTCGAGGATATCAAGGAGGGCGACCGCGTGTACGGCTATGGCGGATTCAGGACGGTCCACCAGGCCCGTCATTTCAAGCCATTGCTCCCGGGGTTGACCGAGGAAGCGGCCTGCTGCATGGATCCGGCCGATTTCGCCCTGGCGGCCGTGCGGGACGGACAGGTGCGGATCGGCGAGCGGGTCATCGTCTTCGGCATGGGCGCCATCGGGCTCTTCACGGTCCAGCTGGCCCGACTGTCGGGTGCGGTCGACGTGGTGGCGGTCGATCCGATCGCGCACCGGCGTGAACTGGCCCTTCGGCACGGGGCTACCCTGGCGGTCGATCCGAGCGAGGTCGGCGACTTCGGCATGGCATCACGCGAGTGGCTCGATCTCGGCGCGGACGTCACCATCGAGGCGAGCGGAAGCTACCACGCCCTCAACCAGGCCATCCGGGCGACCCGGTACGCGGGCCGGGTGGTGCCCCTGGCGTTCTACCTGGGGGATGCGAAGGGACTGTACCTGGGCGAGGAGTTTCACTTCAACCAGATCGACATCGTCTCGGCCCGGGCGTGCAGCAGCCCGCAGCGGGGCCTGTTCTGGGAAGAGGACCGGATATTTCAGACGCTGATCCGGCTGTTCCGGGAAAGCACGCTGCATCCCCATGGCCTGCCCGACCCTGTCGTGACGCCGGACGAACTGCCCGAAGCCTATGGAAAGGTCCGGCACGCGCCGGACGAGGTGATCAAGGTGGCCGTAAGGTACTGAGGAAACGGAGGACAAGGCCCATGGCCGTGGAGAAAGAACTGACGAGTGCGGCGTGGTCCGGCGACCTGGACGCGACGAAAACCCTGTTGAAGGAAGACCCGGATGCCGCCCGGCACTGGCAGCCTATCATGACCGCCGCCTTTACGGGGAGTACGGAGATCGTGCAGCTTCTCCTGGAACACGGCGCCGACCCCAACGTGCTGAGCAGGAACAACCACCGCCACCGGCCGCTTCACCGGGTGCTGGAACACAAGAAGACGATACCCAAGGGTCCGAGCCACGTCGAGACCGTGCGCGTGCTTCTCGAGTTCGGCGCGCGCGTTGAACTCCGCGGCGGGCACGGCCGCATGACGGCGCCCTGTCTCGCCGCCGTGGGCGGGGAGATCCAGTTTCTGCCGGCGCTCCGGGAGCACATCGAAGAGTGGGACATCTTCACCAGCGTGGCGCTGGGCGAGGAGGAGCGGGTCCAGACGCTTCTCGACGGGGACGCGGCCCTGGTCGACGCGGTGGACGAGAACCGTTGGCGTCCCCTGAACTACGCCGCGGCTTCCAGGGCCGGAAGGGACGACGCCGCGATGGCGAAACGTCTCGAGCAGATCGTCGCGCTGCTCCTGGAACGGGGCGCCGAGGTCAACCGGCCTCCCCCGGCGCTGACCTCGGCCATTGGGAATCCATCCATGATGCGGGCGCTGCTGGACGCCGGGGCGAAACCCGATCCAGGCCTGATCAGCGCCCTGTGGAACGTGGACTATGATTCCGTGGAACTGCTGCTTTCGGCGGGGGCGGACATCCGGCATCCCGCGGTGGACGACACCCTGAGCGAACTGGTGCAGTACGGCACGTACAAAATGGCCCGGTTCCTGATCGACCGCGGCGCCAACGTGAACAGCCTTGACGATCACCGCGGACGCACCGTGTTGCACTGGACCGCCGTCCGGGGTGCCGGGAAGGAATTCGTCGCCTACCTGCTCGACCAGGGCGTCGACCCGTCGATCAGGGACCGGGACGGCGCTACGGCGCTGGACATCGCCAAAGCCAGGAAACGGAAGACGATTGTATCGATGTTGCAGGAAAGAGGGGCGGGATGATTCGGATTCGCCGTGCCGGGGAGGACGACTTCGACGCGATCTGGTCCATCTTTCACCGGGTCGTGCGAGCGGCCGACCCCTATCCCTATCCACCCGAGACGGACAGGCAGGAGGCGTACGCGATGTGGATGGCGCCGCCGAACCGGCCCTACGTGGCCCTGGACGGCGGTGAGGTGGCGGGCACCTACTATCTGCGGCCCAACCAGCCGGGGCAGGGCGCCCACGTGGCCAACGCCGGGTTCATGGTCGATCCGGACCGCCAGGGCCGCGGCGTGGGACGGGCGATGGGGGCGCACGCCGTCGAAGAGGCGCGCCGCGAGGGTTTCCTGGCCATGCAGTTCAACATGGTCGTCAGCACGAACCACCGGGCCGTGGCGCTGTGGCGGGACCTGGGGTTTACGGTGACCGCTACAATACCGGACGCGTTCAATCATCCTGAACACGGCCTCGTGGATGCCCACATCATGTACCGGAAGTTGTAGGGAATACCCTATGATCCGGAATGTCTGCACCGTTCTGATCTGCCTGGCGGGGCTGTTTGCCTTCGCTACCTGTTCCGAGCCGACGAATTCGAGCACCCTTCCCGACGTGACGCCGGACGAGACCGGTTCCACGGAGGGGACGGCCGCAAAGGCGTATACCTACGAAGTGGTCCGTTCGTTCCCCCACGACACCCGCGCCTTCACCCAGGGCCTGGCTGTCGAGGGCGACATACTTTTCGAGAGCACCGGAAACTACGGCCAATCCACCTTGCGCCAAGTGGCGTTGCAGACCGGCGCGGTGGAACGGATCCGTCGCCTCTCGTCGACGATCTTCGGAGAAGGACTCGCCCTCTACGACGGCAAGATCATCCAGCTGACCTGGAAGTCCGGTGTAGGCTTCATCTACGACAGGGATACCTTCGAGCTGCTGCGAAGCGTTAGCTATCCCGGCGAAGGATGGGGCATAACCTACGACGGGGAGCGGTTCATCATGAGCGACGGATCGTCCACGCTGTACTTCCGCGACAAAGTGACCTTCGAAGAGACCGGCAGGGTATTCGTGCGGGACGGAGACGGCCAGGTGCGCAATCTGAACGAACTGGAGTATGTAAAGGGCGAAATCTACGCCAATATCTGGCAAGAGGACCGTATCGCCCGCATCAATCCCGAAACCGGACGGGTGACCGGGTGGATCGACCTGGAGGGGCTGCTGGAGTCAGGCGGTAGTGAAGGGGCGAACGGCACGGAAGACGTACTCAACGGCATCGCCTACGACGCCGAGGGGGACCGGCTTTTCGTCACCGGGAAATGGTGGCCCCGGCTCTTCCAGATCAGGCTCATCGAAGAACAGGAACCTCCCCGGTGATGCGTCGGCCTGACTGGCCCTGCGTTTCGCCCGCTGCCTGTGAAGTCAGGCACGTCCCGCAGGATTCCGCCCGCCTCCAGCAGGGTCGGGCCTGTCCCATCCGACCTTTAGAATCTGGCCGAAACGGTAAACTTGGTGATGTCCTGGAGCGTCGAACTTGAGGTATAGCTGAAGTCGATGCGGTACATCTTCCACTGCAGGCCGCCGCCGAACGTGGGCGTGTTCACGTCGCCTTCCGAGTCGTGCACGTACCCGGTACGCAGCGCGATGAGATCCTGGTACCAGAATTCGGCCCCGACGTTCAGGACGTTCCCGCTGTCCTTCAGCAGCATTCGGTTCAGGTCAACGGCCAGCAGCAGACTGTTCGACTCGATTTCCAGCGCTTTCAGCGCGGCGCCTACCTTGAGGTTCCGGGACAGAGGATCCCCCTGGTCCGGATTGACGTACTTGATCTCCGTTCCAAGATTCTGAAGCGCGCCGGCCACCGTGAAGCGAGGCGTGACATGGGCGGTGAAGCCGAAGTCCAGGGCGAAGCTCGTTCCCACCCCGTCGTCCTCGTCCGACAGGGCGCTTCGGACGAACTTCAGGTTTGCGCCGACCCCCAGCAACTCGTTGACCCTCGCGCCGTATGAAATGGAGACCGCCATGTCCGAACTGTTGAACGTGCCCTGGCTGTCCCCGGCCGCGTTCACCCTCTGTTGTTCCCCCAGCGAAAGATAGGGCACACTGACGCCGAAAGTTCCAATACCTTCTACGGGTTGCACATAGGAAAAATGCAGGTAGTAGAGGTCGTCCGCCAGGTAGGGCAGCCATTTGAAGTAGGTTGCCGATGCGCCGCGGTTCTCAAGGAATCCCAGGCCGCCGGGATTCCACGCCGGCACCAGGGCGCCCCGCGCGTGGGCGACGCCCGTCTCGCCCATGGCCGTGGACCGGGCGTCAGGCGCGATCTGCAGGAACAGGCCGCCGGCCTGGCCGATACCCGCCTGGATACGCTGGGCTGGAAATACCAGCAGAATCGCGATGAGCAGGTAGCTTAAGTTCTTCACGATTGAACCCCTCCTTGTTCATTCCACCAGATCGATCACGCTCCGGTGTAACACGGACACCCTGCGGTTTCTGAAAGGCGAGTCAAGCGACTTATACCGGCATTATACGTCCAATCCCAAGATCAGTCGCAAGATAATGGCCCAGTATGACGAAACCATGACGACAACATGAAAATCCGGTAGTGCGCGAAGTAACACGGTCTGACACGCGAAACGTCCGGATTTCGGCTCACTCCGGCACGTCCACCCACCGCCGGGACGCCGCCGCTTCAAGGATGGCCTCTGCCACGACCTGGGCGCGCATGCCGTGGTAGAAGGAGGGCACGCAGTCCCGTCCCTCTCGGATGGCGCTGACAAACTCCCAGGCCTGGTCGAAACGAAAGGTCTGAGCCGGGTCGCCCTCTTTCGGGTCGCGAGGGGAGCCGGGCAGGGCGAGGAAGCGCTTCGGTACGCTGCGTCGCCGGTATGTATCCCGGCGCGGACCGGCCAGGATGGCGCGGGGAGTATGAAGCTGGTAGGCGGCGGAACCATTGGTCCCGTTCAATTCGCAGATGTCGTGGTTGCCGCCGGGTCCGCGGCCCTTGGTCAGTTTACCCATTTCAAACACGCCGGTGGTTCCCGATTCAAACTCGGCGATCCACGCGACCCAATCCTCCACGTCCTGCGGTTCGCAGGGCCTGCCGTCCTCCGTGCGGTCCCGGGAAACGACCTGTTTAAGCGAGGCGCATACCGACCTGATCGGACCGAGCAGGTCTTCGGCGAAGTCGATACGGTGAATGCCCATGTCCCCGAGTTCCCCCGTGGCCGCCATGCGCCTGTACTGGCGCCATCCCACGGAATGCTCGCCCCAGTCCTGCAGGCGCTGGAAGCGCGCGTGGCGTATCTCGCCGAGTCGGCCTTCGTCGACCAGGTGCTTCAGGTAGCGCATGCCCGGCACGAACCGGTAGGTGAAGGCGGTCATGTGCCGGACGCCGGCGTCCCGGGCGGACTCGTACATATCGACGGTCTCGGCGACGGTCATGCCGATCGGCTTCTCGCATAGCACGTGGCAACCCGCCCGGACGGCGCTCAGTACGATCCCGTGGTGGTACACGTTCGGCACGGCGACGGCCACGGCGTCCGGCCTGACGGCGGCGAGGAACCGGTCCACGTCCGAGAAACCCGACGAAATGCCCCACTGCGCCTGCCTGCGGGCCAGCAAGCCTTCATCCACTTCGCAGAGACCGGCGATCTCCACCCCGGGAATGCGGGAAAACCCCGGGTAATGCACGTATTCGCAGACCGTGCCGAGCCCGATGAGCCCGATGCGTATGTTGCCAGGCGACATATTGCTGCTCCAATCTGATCCGTGCTCCGTTCCGACTTTGGTCTGTGCTCCGTTCCGATTTTGGTCTGTGCTCCGTTCCGCGTTCGACGCTCAGTTCGGATCCCGGGCTTTGGCACCCCGGCTCCGTCCCCGGACTTCGACTACTTCAGGCCCCAGGCTTCCAACTGTCGTGTAATGCCTTCGGCCACCGCTTCGAGTCCGCCCGGACCGATCGCCGCGGCCTCTTCCTGGTAGAGCCCCTTGTCATAGTCGTCCCTGGGCAGCAGGTAGCCGCCCGTCCCCCGGTTGCACAGGACGACCACGACGATCGCGGTAGCGGGGAAGCGTGCCCGCAGCTCGCGCTGCAGCACATTGTAGGGCTCGCCGCTCACCAGCACGAGGACGCCTTCGCCAATACGCCAGAGCGTGACGCCATAGGGAGCGCCCTTCCTGTCCGGCGGAAGCGTCTCGATGCGCCGCATGGCCCGCCGGACCCGTTCTATCCGGGCGCGGCAGTCGGCGGCTTCGTGGTCCTGCCCTTCCCGCCTCGCCGCTTCTTCACCGGACGTCCATTCGGCGAGTTGCCGGTCCAGTTCCGCCTGCGTAGGCAGATCCAGCAGGGGCAGGTCCAGGGTCATCACGGCGGAGTCGAAGGCTGCGAGCCGCTGCCCCCGCCCCGCATCCACTGGACTTTGGCGCCATACGCCGATGGTGGCGCCCGAGATCACGGGACCGTCGTAGCGCATCTCGATCCCATCGGGCAACAAGGCCTCCATGGCCGACAGCGCGGCATAGCCGAGTTGACGGCCGTTCCGGTCCGCCGCCTCCGTTTCGCCCACGAACCCGTACCGGGGGCCGAGATCACCGCTCGCGCCCAGCAGGAACACACAGGGTGCGCCGGTTTCCCGTTCCACGACCTCCCGCATGGCCCCGGGGTAGTCGGGACTGATGAGCGTATTGTCCCAGGCCAGGGTCGTCGGGTGGCAACTGTAGTTGACGAGGGTGGCGATTATCCCGCCCTCCCGGTCGCTGGCGCGCGTCACCACGACGGTATCGTCGGCGGCACGTTCTGGATTGGTCCCGCAGGCGTACAGCTGATGCGCTTCGTCCCAGTAGTCGCGGTTGCGGGCCAGGTCGCACCGTCCGTATCCGAAGGCCAGGTCGACCGGCTTCACGGCGGCCCGGGCCTTTTCTACCAGACCGACGAGTCCCTTTCCGAGGTCAGCCAGGTACCCCGGGATCAGCGAGCCGCCCTCGTGCTCCAGTCGATCGGGATCGTAGTTTCCGGCAGCGTGCGTATGCGAGAAAGTGAGGACGACACGCTCGGCGGGCAGGCCGGTTCCGGAGGAAACGGTATCCGAAAGGCGTCGCAGGTCGCCAGCCTGCAGCCAGCCCAGTTCGAGGGAGACGAGGGCGTGTTCCGCCCCGGAACCGGGATCCACGAATACGAGCGCAGATGCGGTCAGTTCCCGGTGCACGCCCGTCGACGCATCATGCTTCGCGGCGCCCCAGCTGCGGTGGTAGATGCCCGCGGGCGGGGTGATGTCGATCCGTGCGAAGCCCAGTTCGCACCGGCCGGCCGGCATGGAGATTACCCGCTGGCTCAAACGGTCCCCCTTCTTGATGGTCCATTCAGGAATACCCTTCTTCCGGGCATCCCGTCAGCTTCGAGCGGTCTGGCAAGATGGCCGGTTACGGCATCTGTCGTTGTCAAGCCGGGCCCCGCATGTCGAGGATCTGAATGGCCGAGCCCGCTTCCAGCGCGCCAGGGGACCGGTGCACGGCGTTCTGGCCGAATGCCGGACTCGGACCACCGAGCCTGCGGTAGGTCGCCAGCGTTCTCAGCGGCTCCTTGCCCGGCGTTCCGGTCTCCTGCTCGACCAGGGTCGTGGCGCACCGGCCGCAGGGTTTCACCAGGTCGAGTTCCACCTCCCCGACGCGAACACGCTTCCACGTGTCTTCCGCGTAGGGCGGACAGTCGGCCACGACGACATTGGGCCGGAAGCGGTTCATGCGGATGGGTTCCGGCAGCCGCGCGTTCAGGTCCGCCAGGGAGGCTTCCGAGATCATCAGCAGAGGAAAGCCGTCCGCAAAACCCACCTGGTCGCCGGACCGGGGCGCATAATCCGGATCCACGGGCCGCACGAAATCCGGTTTGAAATACAGCAGGCGGCAGGATGTATCCAGGTACGTACCGAACCACTCCGCGGCATCGCTTCCCTGGTCGACCCCGTCGCAGGGATCTCCCCATACTTCCACGTTTCGGACGTCACCCTCTTCCATACGCGGCACCGGCAGATCCTCCATTCCCGGCGCCGAAAGGGCCAGCCCTCCTTCTGCCAGGGTGGGCTGTACGAGGGCAAGGGCGGGCATTTCACGCTGGGTGAGCATCCCGCCGCCGTCGCCGACGACGACCCACGACCGGTCGTCGCGGATTCCCCGGGCGTCGAGCTCCGCCCGCGACAGTTCGTGGCCGGCGCAGGACTTGATGGGATAGACGTGGAGGGAGGAAATGTAGGGCATCGTAGTACCTTTATGATTGGTTGTTACGCGACGGACGCTTGTGGACGATCTGCGTGCGCTGCGGTTTGATGACGATCTGCGTGATCACCGTCCCTTCCCGCTGCTCCACGGCCTGGGCGACGGCATCAGCCACGCATTCCGGCGTGATGTGGGCATCGGGCGCTTCGCCGGGCTCGAAGTCGGTTCCGTCATAGAAAGGTGTCCGGGTCATGTCGGGATACAGGGTTACCACCCGGACGCCGCTCTTCCGCACCTCGCTGAAGAGCGCCTGCCCGAACTGGTGGAGGCCGGCCTTCGTCGCGCCATAGGCGGCGCCAAAGGATCCCGGGTTCAGCGCCGCCGTTGAGGCGATGTTGACGATGTACCCCCGCGATCTCTCCAGGTGCCGCAGGGTCGCCCTGGCCAGGACCATGGGCGCGATCAGGTTGGTCTGCACCATGCGTTCGATCCGGTCGGGCGCCATGGCAGCGTGGGGACCGAAGTAACCGACACCGGCGTTGTTGACCAGGATCTTCAGGCCCCCGGCCGCTCTGAGCAGCGCCTCGGTACTTTCCAGCAAGACCCGGGTGTCGGTGACGTCGCAGGTGACCGGGTGGTACCGGTCGTGGCGGAATGAGGCCTTCCCGTGGTCCCTGGCATATCCGTAGACGGCATAGTCCAGTTCGACCAGGCGCCTGGCGATGGCCAGGCCGATTCCGGAGGAAGCGCCGGTTACCAGGGCTACGTCCATGCGGCGATTTGCTCCTCGTTGAAGTGGTCGCCCAGGCGTCGGCGCATGAAGGCGGTCATGGCCTCCCGGCGTTCGGCCGGATAGGTCACGGTCGTCCCCTCCTGTACGTATCCGTCGTACAGAAGGGGCATATCCCGCCGCTGGCGCTTCATACGCTGGAAATGGTCCTTCGCCATGCGGAAGACGCCCACGGTCACGTCACGAACGGCGGCCGGATCGATCCGCCGAAAGACCTCCTCGACCAGTTCTCCGTACATAGACTCCCACGACGGGACGGCCAGGACTGGGTCGAAGCAGAGACGGACCGGCCAGCCGTCCTCGATAGCCGCCTGAACGGCGTCCAGCCTCTGGCCGAGGGGTGCCGCCCCGTGCTCATAGCGTGCGGCGACCGGTTCGGGGGAGAGCGTCCACGCCAGGATGACCCGGTCTGTAGGCGGCAGATCCTTTATCGTCCGGTACGCGGCGCTCTTGGTACGGATTTCGACGAGCAGGTCCGGCTCCTCGCGGGCGAATTCGATCCACGCGCGGCAATAGGGCACGACCGATTCGAATGCGAGCAGGTCGGTGTCGTACGAGATGCACAGGTAGAACGGCTGCGACGGGTTCGACCGGTCGCGCATGCCCTCGCGCGTCGCCGTAAAATAGTCCTCCAGGTTCACGAAGACCACGATATTCGCCGATGGGTACATGCCTTGCAGATAACAGTAGTCGCAGTTGTACACGCAGTTGAACATGAGCGTGTTGTAGTAGAAATCCTCGAGGCTGAAGTTCTGGCTGTTCCCCGACCCGTCGTACAGGAACCGGTCCTTCTTCACGGCCAAGATCAGTTTCATGCTCGCTTTTTGCGGCTGGAACCGCTGCCTCGGACGTGCGAAGACCGCCTTGTAGTCGTCGATTTCCACCACCCGGGCCTTCGCGAAGCGATCCCGGATGCGACGTGTGATCGGGTAGTCGGCCGCGCCGTGCTCGATGTAGATGTGGGAGAAACTACCCCACCGAGAGGATGTCCCGTAGCCGTTCAAATTGCGCATCGCCTTCCTGTTTCGTCTTCACGGAGACGTGGGTAAACCGCGTCAGGTCAGGCATGTCCGACCCGGTGTGAAGCTTGTAGGACCGCACCAGGTCGGCCAGCATCCTGTGCCGGCTGACCGTCAGACGCAGCCGGCTTCGTATCTGTTCGACGATCCGGACATCCGCATCGGTCAACACGTCCAGTCCGCCGTCGGAGACTTTCCTGTAGGCCGCGATGGCCGCTTCGACCTCATCCAGGGATCCCGCGATCAGGCCGGCCACCCTGTTCTTGTCGAATCGCCGCGTTTCCAGGTGGTCGGAAACGACTTTCACGCACCCGATCCGATGAGGTGGGAGGAAGGTCGCCGCCGCCTGGTAGAATCCGGCCGCCTCCATGTCGACCAAGCCCGGTTCCACGCCGTCGGCATCCGCCCGGTCCAGGGGGCGTTCCACGGTTGTGAGCGGAGATTCCGCCAGGGGCGTCCTCGCCAGCAGGTCGGGATAGAAGGACCGGCTCGTGCTCCTTTCCGTGATCTTGTTCGCGAGAAACCGGTCTCCCTCCGAGACGGGGCCTTCCCCCGCCTTCTGCGTATGGCCGGCGATGCCGAGGTTGAAAATGACCGCTCGCGCCCTGTCCTCAACCCGCGCGATGAGCAAGGTGGTCGCGATGGCGGACTTCATGCTTCCCGGGCCCGTGACGGTGAGCCAGGTATCGTCCCGCCGGAAAACGGGCAGGGCGAAGGAAGCGTCCTGCTTCAGGCGGAACCGCTCGATAGCCGGGCGCGCTTCAGGATGCAGGGCGACGGCGAGTAGGATCGGCATAGAAGGTTCCATTGCGTAAAGGTCAGGCCCTACCTGGGCTCGATGACGAGCCGGCCGTCTTCGATCTTCACGGACTTCACCAGCCGTAAGAACCGCTCCAGGAACGGATCCCGGTAAAGGGCGTCGACCAGGTTGTTCTTCCGGATTTCATGCATGAACTCATCGGGGAGGTTCCTGCCGGCCACCTCCAGCCGGTCGATGGTGACCTCCAGCCGATCGTCCTTCATCTCGACGGCGATTTCTCCGGTGCCGTTCAGGTACCTGCCCTCGAATCGATCGTTGAACAGGCCGAGTGGCACGCTGATCTCGGCCTGCAGCTTGTCGTCCCGGATGTCCACGCGGGCCATCCCGTGGAGTTCCCGGAACAGGTCTTCATACTCCAGGAGCGCATTGATATCCTCCGCCGACAGCGAAAAACTGCCGGTTTCCTCGCCCTGCTCGAGGGCGGCGACGTAATCCATGAACCGTTCGATGACCGACTGCGCTGCATCCCGGCCCTTCTCCGCGCGGGCGAACTCGCGGGGCTCCGGGCTCGTGTAGGTCTCGACCAGCTCATCGCTCGCCTGGAGCATGAAATAGTAGGCTGCGCCGGCGATTACGGCGAGCAGTATGATCGTGGACAGGCATCCGCCCACCCAGTATCTGGCTTTCATAACGCTTCTTCCCGTGGTTGACGTTCAGCGGACTTCCGCTCAAATACGATTCCTCCGTCCAGCAAGGTCATCACGCAGGTCAGGCGACGGGGCCACCTCCGGGTGTCTCCATGCGAATCGCTGAATTCGAAGTCGCCCTCCTCCAGTTCGAAGACCGCCACGTCGGCGGCTGCACCCGGACGAAGCGTGCCGAGTTCGCTTCTCCCGATCGCGGTGGCGGGTATAGCGGTGGTACTCCGTACGATGTCCACGAGGGGCATGCCCAGGTTCAGCATCTTGGACATGGTGGTCGGCAGATCGAAAACCGGTCCGTTGACGTTTACGGTGTACAGGTCCGTGCTGATAGCGTCCGGGAAGAACCCCTGTTCGAAGGCCGCCTTGGCCACGTCGAAGCTGAAGCTTCCGGCGCCGTGGCCCACGTCCATCAGGATGCCCAGGGACCGCCCCTCGATGACGTCCTCCCAAACGGCCCGGTGGTCGTCCAGTATGCCATGGGGATGGCCGTGATAGGCGTGGGTGATGATGTCGCCCGGCCGAAGCAGATCCATGATGCCGCCCAGCGGACAGGGCGTATTGCCCACGTGGACCATGACGGGGACGTCCGCCTGATCCGCCGCCTCGACGGCGAGGCGCATAGGTTCGATCCCGTTGTCACCGATGAGATGCCGGCCCATGCGCACCTTGATGCCGGTCATCAGGTCCCGGTTCCCCGCGACGGCGGCCACGGACCGGTCCACGTCCACGAACCGCAGGCTGGCCAGTTCAGGCGTGCCCGCCGTCGGGATGCCCACGCTGGAGATGTTAGAAAAACCGAAGACCCGGGTCCGGGATGGCTCCGCCACGTTGCGTCGGAATGCCTCCTGGCTGGGCCAGCTCGAGCTGCCGGCGTCTACGATGGCCGTTACCCCGGTGGAAGGACAGATGTCGTCCGGAACCAGGCCGATGTCGGTGAATCCCCAGCATATGTGGGCGTGCAGGTCGACCAGGCCGGGGAAGACGTACCGGCCGGTTACGTCGACGACGCGGTGGCCTTCCGCGGGCAAGCCGTCGCCGACGGCCGAAATCGAACCGGCGCGAATCGCTACATCGCATACCCGGTACAGATCCTGCGACGGATCCACCACAATCCCGCCGCGGAGCAACAGGTCCCGGCGGTCTCCGGATCCGGATAAGGAGGACATGCGCGGATCAGTGTTCGCGGACAGGTTGCTGTTCCTTTTCGTTTTTCAGGGGATTGTCCTTAAGCGGCGGCAGCATGTTCTTAATCTGCCTGAACCGTTCCGAATCAGCGGTCAGCCCATCCAGGACCGGCAGAGCGGCGATCTGCTTACGGGTGTTTTCGACACGTTCCCTGCTCGGTGGATGGGTCGCGAACAGGGAAGCCAGCGCGCCGGGTTCGCGGTCATTGATCGCCAGGAGTTTCTCGAAAAACACCGTGACGCCCCCGGGATCATAACCGGCCTCACGCAGGTTCACCACCGCCAGGGCGTCCGCTTCCCGTTCCGCCTGGCGGGAATAGTGCAACATGGAGAGAATGCCGCCGACACCCGCCAGTTGCGATGCGACACGCTGGACGCCCGTGGGGTTTCTACCCGATATCATGCCCAGGATGATCTCCAGCCCGAGTTGCCGGGTCAGAGCCTTGGCGCCGTGGCGCCCGGCCACGTGGCCGATCTCGTGGGCGATCACCCCCGCCAGTTCCGATTCGGTGCCAGCGATGGAAATGAGGCCGCGGTTGACGTAGAGATACCCGCCGGGCAGGGCAAAGGCGTTGACTTCATCGGTATCCACGACTTTTATGTAGTATGGTATGTTCGATCGCTTGCAATGCCGGACGAGGATCTGACCCAATTCGTCGACGTAGCGGACCACCTCCGGGTCCGTGTACAGCTTGACCTCTCTTTCGATCTCTTTCGAAAACTCGCGTCCGAGCGCGATTTCATCCGCGTCGGAGAGGATGTTGATGTTCTGAAAGGCACTCCCGCAGCCAGAGGTCGTCAGCAGCAGGAGGAAGATCGACGCTACGGCCGGTTTGAGCGACAGGGACCGGGGCAGGCCCATGAGTGCATGTCGAATCAGCGCGTGGAGTTTCATCGCGAATCACACCGGAATCCGGGACGTGCCGGGAACGGAACGGGATACGGACTGACCACGGTTGCGGGGTGCAGAGACGGACGGTTTCTGCGCATTGAAGATACGAAACCTCGAACCCGCGAGCAATCGGAAAAGACCGAACGAAAACAGCCGGCCGCGTATCGACTCACGCACTTTTCAAAGGCGATGGATTCGCAGAACGATTATGGATTCGCAGAACGATTGGGAAGCGTCGCCGCGACGCGACGGTGAATCCCCGGACCTGGCTGCCATGGCGCGTTACCTCGCCCGGCTGGCCGGAGACGGACACGCGTTCGCCGCCGGGCAAAGCCATATACGGCCGCTGGGAGGCGGGTTCAACAACCGTATATACGAGGTAAATACCGACGGCGGCATCTACCTGGTCAAGGTATATCCGGCCGATCGCGGTCAGCGCCTGGAACGGGAATATGCCACGATGAAACGGCTCTCCTTCCTGGAAGCCGTGCCGGAAGCCGTAACCGGCGATCCGTGGGCCGTGGAGTTGAAAGCGCCCGTGCTTATCTACGAGAAACTACCCGGGGCAGCGGTGAAACCCGCAAGCATGACCCGGGAAGAGTTGAGCCTGCTCCTGGAAATCATGCACGCGGTGCACGGGATTTCGGACCCTGGCGATTCCGCCCTGGGCCGGCCGGCCGGACCGGCCCGTCCCCGGGACTGTCTCGATTTCATGGACGAAACCATGCATGCCATGGCAACGAGCGCCGCCATGAGCGACCCGCCGTTCCGCGAGGCCCTGGACCGGCTGCGCGACCTGAGACGATGCCTGGACATGATGGATCTGAAGCCGGCGTTATGGGCGGATTGCCCGCCCTGTCTGTGTCATGGAGACTTCCGGCCGGCCAACGTGATCAGGGCTGGTGCGGAACGCATCGGCCTGGTCGACTGGGAGCACGCGGGGATCATGGACCCGCTCTTCGAGGTCGCCGGTTTTTTCTGGCATCCGGAAAGCGCGGTCCTGGAAGCGGGCTTGCGGGAAGAGGCCATCGGAGATTACTGTGAACGTAGTGCCGATCCCCACGCTATCGAGAAGATGGCGGTGTACCAGTCCATACTCCCCGTGCAGTGGTGCGTGCGGATCCTGTCTCTGATCGAAGGTTACGACCGGGAGGCGGTCCAGCCCTGGAGCGAACGCCGGCCGCCGGAGTCGCTGTGGGACGACCTGGACCGGTACATCGGGCTGGCTGCCGAGAGACTGGGCGCAACGCTGCGGGGCCCGGCTTGACACTCCGGCCCGCCAGACGCCTCTTTGTGTACCCGGGCGCACTCGTCACCTCCTCGTGTACCCCAGCCGCCTCAACTCCTGCTCATTCTTTCGCCAGGAGGGCCGGACCCTGACCCGCAGGTCGAGATAGACGGGGCGGTCCAGGAAATCGACGACGGCCTTCCTCGCGGACGTGCCGATGTGTTTAAGCATGCGCCCGTTTTTTCCGATGACGATGCCCTTCTGGGAAGATCGCTCGATAATGATACTCGCCTGGATGAAGGCCGTACCATTGGGCCGGTCCGTAAAATCCTCCACGATCACGGCCGACGCGTAGGGCAGTTCTTCGCGGACGGCGAGGAACAGATGCTCCCGGATGATTTCTCCCACGAAAAACCGTTCCGGCTGGTCGGTGAGCATGTCTTCGGGGTAGAGCGCCGGACCCGGCGGGAGCGCGCGGATGACGGCGGACAGCAGCGGTTCGAGGCCGTCACCCTCGAGGGCGGACACGGGCACGATTTCGGTGAAGGGGAAGCGGTTGGCGGCCTGGTCGATCAGGGGCAGCAGGGAAGTTCTGGACGTCCGGTCTATCTTGTTTATCGCCAGGATCACGGGACCGCGGCTCTGTTCGAGGAAGCCGACGACCCGGTCGTCGAGGTCGCGGGCGAACCGGGTGGCGTCCACGATGGCCACGGCGGTGTCCGAATCGTGCAGGGTATGGACCGCGGACTGCAGCATGTATTCCTGGAGCCGGTAGCCGGGTTCGAGCAGGCCGGGCGTATCCAGGAACAGGAGCTGGCAGGTCTCTTTCGTCAGAATGCCCAGTACCCGTTGGCGGGTGGTCTGGGGCCGTGGCGTCACGATGGACAGCCGATGCTGCAGCAACGCGTTCATCAGGGTGGATTTGCCCACGTTCGGTTTCCCGACCAGGGCCACAAACCCCGCGCGATGCGGTCCGTCGCCGACAGCGCCTGCCATCTGCCCGGTGGGTTCCATGAGATGCTGTCCTTTACGGTACCGCTTATTCACCTGTGTTTCAATACACCTGCATGTAACGCTACACCTATACGTAACGCTTCGTCCGGAAAAGAAAAAGGACTGTTTCATTTCCCTCTGCCGGTTTTGCGGCCAATGGGTGTATATTGGAGCACGACTTCGGCATCCGTACGATGTTCGGCCTTATCACAGGAGAACAACGCGCTATGAAAGAACCGGTCGTCTATCTCAATGATGGCTTCGTCCCCGCTTCTCAGGCGCATATAAACATCTACGACCTGGGGATCGTCCTGGGCGCCACCCTGACCGAGATGACCCGTACGTTCAGGCACGAGCCTTTCCGCCTGGAGGAGCACGTGAAGCGGCTTCTGCGGTCGTGCAAGTACGCCGGTATCGAGCTGGCCCTGGACCATGCCGGGTTGGTCGAACGCACGCGGACGCTGATCGAAACCAATAGCGGGCTGATCGGTCCCGAGCAGGACCTGGGCGTCGTCCACTTCGTTACGGCGGGGGAAAACCAGATCTACGCCGGCAGCGCCGGGAAACCGGCGCGCCTGGCGCCTACCCTGTGTATCCACTCCTTCCCGCTGCCCTTTGCCGTGTGGCGGTCCTACTTCGAAGAGGGCGTCCACGTGGTCACCCCCTCCATCCGCCACGTACCGCCCCAGTGCGTTGATCCCAAGATGAAAAACCGCTCGCGTCTGCACTACTGGATGGCCGACAGGCAGACCCAGGCCGTCGACCCCGCGGCCGCCTCGCTGCTGCTCGATCTGGACGGCAACCTCACCGAGTGCTCGGGAGCCAACTTCGTCGTAGTGGAAAACGATACGATCTTTACGCCCACCAGCCGCCACATACTGGAAGGGGTAAGTCTGGTCACGCTGCGGGAACTGGCGCCCGAATTGGGACTGGGCTGGGTGGAAAAGGACCTGCAGCCCTACGACGCCGTCAATGCCGACGAGGCCTGGCTGACCAGCACGCCCTACTGTATTGCGCCGTGCACGCGCATCAACAGTACGCCCATCGGAAACGGCAGGACCGGCCCGATGTTCGGGCGGGTGATGGAAGCGTGGAGCCGTAATGTGGGCATGGATATCATGGAGCAGTTGAGAAACGTGGACTAGACGGCTTGCGCGCGTGCGCGCCTTCATTACCAGAGTTCTGTACCAGACCAGCGTTCCATACCAGGGTTCTATGAATCGAATCGGGGCAATCGAGGGTTCCATGAATCGGGTCCCGTGAATTACCATGAATCTCGAACCGCTCCCACGACCAGGCCAGATCGCCGCGGCTGCTTCACACCCCCCATTAAACTTGATAAATACATGATATGACGGTATTTTAGGGTATCTTGTCAGCCGTCGAGTTTTGAGCCGGAGCCGGGTCGAGGCCGGATCATCATGGGTATCTACATTCTACACGGGTTGATTCTGGCGGGTTACGCGGTCGCCACAGTGATCTATTTCCGTCATTTCTGGACGAGACAGCCCCGGACCGGGTTCTACGCGAGCCTGTGCCTGGTGCTGGCGCTGGTTTTCCACAGCGCCTTTCTGATCGCCCGGGGCTTCGAATCCAGCCACGCGCCTTTCGTGGGCCTCCACGAGTCGATGAGCTTCTTCGCCTGGCTCATCGCCGTGGTCTACCTGTTCCTGGAGCGCCGTTTCCACGACCGGTCGCTGGGCGTATTCGTCCTGCCTCTCGTCCTGGCGGCGCAGGCGGCGTCCACGGCGTTTATGAGTCCCGTCGACCCCCTGCCGCCCCTGCTGCAGAGTCCCTGGTTCAATTTCCACGTAACGGCCAGCTTCCTGGCGTACGCGGCGTTTTCCTTCTCCTTCATCACGGGGCTGCTGTACGTCATGCAGATGTATTACATCCACCACCGCCGCGTGGGCCTGGTGTTCTCGCGGCTGCCCGCGCTGGGCATGCTGGACGAGATGAACCTCAAGGCGACGCTTATAGGCTGGGTATTCCTCTCGGCGGGCATCGCCACGGGCATCTGGTGGGCGACGGCCGCGTGGGACTCGATCACGCCCTGGCTGCTGGACCCGAAAGTGCTGTGCGTGATGCTGACCTGGGTCATCTTCACTTCCCAGCTTGTAACCCGCTATACCGTGGGATGGCAGGGCGAGCGGGCGGCAATCATCTCCATGGCCGGGTTCGCGTCCGTGCTGCTGGCCTATCTCGGCGCCGGACTCTGGACGAACCTGCACATCTTCGACTGAGGACGGCAACCAGACGACGGCGGTCAGGCAGCGGAGACTGGACGGCGGCGATTGACGGTAATGCGACAACTGACGGTAATGCGACCATGAAGAAATACTATCCCGCGTTTGTAGACATCGAGGATCAGTCCTGCCTGGTCGTGGGCGGTGGCGGGATCTCTGAGGAAAAGGCGGCCGCGCTCCTCGATTGCGGGGCCGAAGTAACGGTAGTCAGTCCCGATTTGACGGAAGCGTTGCGCGACCGGGCGGACCGCGGTGAAATCCGTTGGATCGCAAGACAGTACGAACCCGGCGACGTACGGGACTTCCGGCTGGTCATCTCCGCGACCGATTCGACGGAGGTCAACGAACGGGTCTACCGCGACGCCGAGGCGGAGGGCGTCATGGTCAACGTGGTGGACGTGCCCGCGCTGTGCCGGTTTATCGTACCTTCCATCGTCCGTCGGGGCGACCTGTGCATCGCCATATCCACGGGAGGCAAGAGTCCCGCGCTGGCGAAGAAGATCCGTGGGGAGCTGGAAGGAGCCTTCGGCACCGAGTACGCCGTCCTGCTCGACCTGCTGGGACAGTACCGTCCCCGGATGAAGGCCATGTACCCCGATGAAATCGAAACCCGGGCGAGGTTGTGGACGTCCCTGGTCGATTCCGATATCCTCGATCTGATACGCGAAGGCCGCGCGGACGAAGCGCGCGACCGGGTGGAGTCATGCATCTTACCCTCGTCGGACTGAGTCACCATACGGCGCCTATCGATGTGCGCGACCAGGCGGTGCTGACGAAGACGCTCCAGGAGAAGGCCCTTTCCTTCGTCAGGTCTTCGAGCGGCATCCTCGAAGCGGTGCTGCTGTCCACGTGCAACCGCAGCGAGATGTACGCGACCACCGATGAAGAGCATACCGACCCCTGGCCCATCGAGGCGTGGTTTCACGAGATCCACGGCCTAGACGAAGGCGTATTGTCCCCCTATCTCTATCACCGGAAGGACGAGGCCGTCATCCGGCACCTGTTCCGGGTCGTCTCCAGCCTGGATTCCCTCGTCGTGGGCGAACAGCAGATCCTGGGCCAGGTCCGGGAGGCCTATATGCAGTCGCTGAACACGAAGACCACGGGCGTGGTGCTCAACAGGCTGTTTGAAAAGGCGCTGGCCGTGGGCAAGCAGGTACGGGAGACGACGGAGATCGGGGCGGGCGCGGTGTCGGTCAGCTCCGTGGCGGTCGAACTGGCCAGGAAGATCTTCAAGGACCTGCGGCAGCATACCGCCATGCTGATCGGCGCGGGAGAAACCGGTGAACGGACCGCCGAGTATCTGGTCGAACAGGGCGTGAAACGGCTCATCGTGGCCAACAGGACCTACGACCGGGCCGCCGACCTCGCCCATCGCTTCGACGGCATCGCCGTATCCCTGCACGACGGACTCCAGATGATCTCCGACGTCGATATCGTCATCAGTTCCACCGGCGCCACCGAACCCGTGCTGGACAGGGACCGGATGGCGGAGATCATGCACGACCGGCGGAACCGGCCGATCTTCCTGATCGATATCGCCGCCCCGCGAGACATCGACCCGCGCGTGCGCAACCTGTACAACGTCATCCTCTACGACATGGACGACCTGCAGTCGGTGGTGGACGACAACGCCGAGGCGCGGAAGATGGAAGCGCGGAAGGTGGAAGGGATCGTGGAAACGGAAGTGGACCGGTTCCTTGCGTGGTATCAGAACCTTGCCATTACGCCTACCATTACGCAGCTGCGGCACTTCGCGGACGGCGTCCGGCACCAGGAGGTCGACCGGGCCTTCGCCCAGCTCGGCCATCTTTCCGAGAAGGACCGGGAAACCGTGGACAAGATGAGCCGCGCCATCGTGAACAAGCTGCTGCATCAACCGACGGTCCAGCTCAGAAACACTTCCGATCCGGAGCACAAGGACTACCACCTCTACAGCCTGCGCCATCTCTTCGGTCTCGATGAGCAAGGGAACGACAGGAACGGCACCGGGGACGAATAGCCCGGCAAGCCCGGGCCGGGCCGACGCGTCATCAATCTTCCATATCCATGTCTTCCTCAATCACCATAGGCACCCGCGGCAGCCGGCTGGCCCTTGTTCAGGCACGGTCCGTGGCCAAAGACATCGAGACGGTCAACCGGGACCTGACCGTCCACGTGCGCATCCTCAAGACCAAAGGCGACACGGACAGGAATGCCTCCCTGGACACTTTCGCCGGCGAGGGCGTCTTCGTCAAAGAACTGGAACGGGCCCTGGTCTCGGGAGAGATCGACGCGGCCGTGCACAGCCTGAAGGACCTCCCGACGATCCTGCCTGACGGCCTGGTGATCGCCGCGGTGCCGGAACGCGTGGACGTGCGGGACGCGTTGATCAGCCGGTCCGGGACCGGGCTGGACGATCTGCCCGAGGGCGCCGTGATCGCCACGGGCAGCCCGAGGCGGCGGGCGTTCCTGCAACACTACCGGCCGGATCTGCGTTTCACGGGTATCCGCGGGAACATCGATACCAGGTTGAAGAAGCTGGACGAAGCGGGCGGTCCGCAGGGACCGCAGGCACCGGATGCCATCGTACTCGCAGTGGCGGGCCTGCAGCGGCTGGGCTGGTCGGACCGCATCTCCGAACCGCTGGCCCCCGATCTTTGCATGCCGGCCGTCGGCCAGGCGGCGCTCGCGATAGAAACCCGGCTGGACGACAAGCGGACCCTGGCGGCCGCGCGGAACATCGAGCATCTTCCGTCGAGGCAGGCGGTGATGGCTGAACGGGCCTTTCTCCACGGGATCGGCGGCGGTTGCCACACCCCGGTCGGCGCCTGGGGAAGAATCGAAGGGGGCGTCCTCCGGCTGGACGGCATGCTTGCCGCGGCCGACGGCAGCTGGATCGTGCGCCATGCCCTCCATGGGGATCCTGAAGACGGTCCCGGGCTGGGGCGCAGACTGGCGGAGGCCGTAATGGCGCGGGCCCCAGGCGGACCAGGCGGACCGGCGGACCGGCGGAACACGGCGAGTGAAGGAAACCAAGGTATGAGCGCGACAACTCCACGGCCGTCGGGTATCGTTTACCTGGTAGGCGCGGGGCCCGGCGACCCCGGACTGATTACCGTGAAAGGCCTGGCCTGTGTGCGGAAGGCCGACGTCGTGATCGCGGACTACCTGGCCGACGAGCGGCTGGTGGCGGAGGCGCCCGCCCACGCCGAGCGCATCCACGTGCCGTGGCGTCCGGGGCGGCAGGATGAGATCAACGACCTGCTGGTGCGTCACAGCCAGGCCGGGAAGACCGTGGTCCGGTTGAAGGGCGGCGATCCTTTCGTATTCGGCCGGGGAGGCGAAGAAGGGCTGCATCTTCAACGCCATGGGATTCCCTTCGAGGTCGTTCCCGGCATCACGGCGGCCGTCGCGGTACCGGCCTATGCCGGCATACCGGTGACCCATAGAGAGATTACTTCGACGATGACCGTCGTCACCGGCCACGAATCGCCGGACAAAGCCGGGACGGATCTCGACTGGGAAGCCTTCGCCAAGCGGATCGGCACCCTCATCTTTTACATGGGCGCGCGCAACCTGTCCATCATCGTGGAGAGACTGATCGATCACGGACGCCCGACGGACACGCCCGTCGCCCTGATCCGGTGGGGCACCACGCCGGAGCAACGGACCCTTGTCGGCACCCTGGAAGATATCGTGTCGAAGGCCCGGGCCGCCGCCTTCAAGCCGCCCGTGCTGATCATCGTCGGTGAGGTGGTGGCGCTGCGGCGGCAACTCGACTGGTTCGAATCGAAACCGCTCTTCGGTGTACGGGTCCTGGTCACCCGCGCCAGGGACCAGGCCGGCGAACTGTCGGAATCGCTCGTCCGGATGGGCGCGGAGCCGGTCGAAGCGCCCCTGATACGGATCGAAGCGCCGGACGACTGGTCGAGCGTGGACGCCGCGCTGGCCGATCTTTCCGGATTCGACCACGTGGTGTACACCAGCGGGAACGCCGTAGAGGCTTTCTTCTCGCGGTTAATCGCAAGCGGGCTGGACGCCCGGGCGCTGGGCGGAGTACGCGTTGCCGCGGTAGGGCGCGCCACGGCCGACGCGCTGCGAAAACACGGGATCGAAGCGGACTACCAACCCCATGAGTTCCGGGCTGAAAAGCTGGTGGAGACCCTGGTCGGAAACTGCGACCTGCGAGACGCGCGAATCCTCTTCCCCGCGGCGGACATCGCGGGGCCCGCCGTGGTCGAGGGACTGACCGCCGGCGGCGCGAGCGTGACGCGGGTGACGGTCTACCGGACGGCCCTGGAAGAGGTCCTGCCGGAAGACGTCGTTTCCATGTTGGAGGACCGGAAGATCCACATAGCCGTATTCGCGAGTTCTTCGGCCGCTGAGGCTTTCGCGAAGGCCGTGGGGCCGGACCGCCTGCGACGGTTCACCGAGGCCGTCCGCATAGCCTGTATAGGTCCCGCCACGGCGGAGACCGCCGCAGAGACGGGGATGAGCGTGGACATCATGCCGGATCAGGCTACGGTCCCCGCACTCGTGGACGCGATCTTATGTGATCGGGTTTCCGCGGCGGCGCGACAGACGGAATAACGATTGCCATGAGAAGACGCCCCGGTGTATATTTCCCGGGCTTGCGTTCTACTGACGTGCCGTCGTGGATTACGTTACGCGACAGACGAAAGGCCGGTTCACGATTCGGTAGGAGGCGGGCGGCCGAGCCGTGCGCGGGCTTGCGGCGTCCTGTTGATTTGAGCGGTTTTCTATGCCTTTCTGTCCGGAATGCGAATGTGAATACGCCACAGGCGTAAAAAAATGCCCAATCTGCGCGACATCCCTGGTCGACGCGCTGAATGAGGAGTCGACGTGGGTTTGCGATGACTGCAAAACGGAGATCCCGGCCGACGCGCCGTCCTGCCCGGTCTGCGGGACGGTATTCATCGACGATCTTCGCTGTCTGACCCATCCGGACGGACCCGCCCACGGACGGTGCGTCGTCTGCGGACAGCACGTGTGCGCGGACTGCGGGGTTCGCCGGCTGGGGCGGTATTTCTGTGAAAGACATGGATTGGAGGAAGAGCCCGCAGAGGAGGAGATTCTCTATCGGGCCGAAGACCGGGAGGCACTGAACTACCGGCGCTACCTCGCGCAGCAGGGCGTGGAGTGCCGGGTATTCTCGACCGATCAGGATACCGGCCTGCTCATCGGAAAGGTTCCGATCGAAGCAGCCAGGATCATCGTGCCTTCGAAACACCGGGAGCCGGCGCGGAAGTGGATGGCGTCACGATCCATCGACGACGGTCATGTCTTATTCCAGTGTGAACGCTGCAGCGCCTTGAACGGATTCGACACCGGCGGATGCGCCAACTGCGGCGGGTCCTGATGCTCCGATAGCGGGCAGGGGAATCTCATGGCATTTCCCGTACATCGGCTGCGGCGCCTGCGCCGAACCGAGAGTCTGCGCAGGATGGCCGGCGAGACCCGGCTTTCCGTGGACGACCTGATCTATCCCCTGTTCATCTGTCCGGGAGAAGGCGTCCGTTCCCCGGTGGATTCGATGCCCGGCGTGGACCGGCTGTCGGTGGACCTGGGCGTGGAGGTCTGCCGCGAAGTTTCCGATCTGGGCATCCCGGCCGTCATGCTCTTCGGTATTCCGGAGAGCAAGGACGCCTACGGTTCCGGCGCTTACGCGGACGACGGTATCGTCCAACGGGCCATACGGGCGATCAAGCAGGCGACGCCGGGACTCACCGTCATCGGCGACGTGTGCCTCTGCGAGTACACCGATCATGGACACTGCGGTGTCATTAAAGAAAATGACGTGGAGAACGACGCCACGCTTCGGCTGCTCGTCAGGACGGCGCTGTCGCAGGCAAACGCCGGCGCGGACCTGGTCGCGCCATCGGACATGATGGACGGCCGCGTGGGTGCGATACGGGAGGGCCTCGACGGCGGGCGCCTCACGCATATCCCGATCATGGCCTATTCCGCCAAGTACGCTTCGGCCTATTACGGGCCCTTTCGCGACGCCGCGGACTCGGTCCCGCAATTCGGCGACCGCCGTTCCTACCAGATGGACCCGGCGAATTCCAACGAGGCGCTTCGGGAAGTGGAGCTGGATCTTGAAGAGGGCGCCGATATCGTCATGGTCAAGCCGGCCCTGGCCTATCTCGACGTGATACAAAGGGTGAAATCGACCTTTGAGGTGCCGGTGGCCGCCTACAACGTGAGCGGGGAATACGCCATGATCAAGGCGGCGGGACAGATGGGATGGATCGATGAAGAACGGATCGTCCTGGAGTCGCTGACCGCCATAAAACGCGCCGGCGCCGACATGATCCTCACCTATTTCGCCCGGGATGTCGCGCGTGCGCTTTGAGCAGACGCTGAGCAGACGCGGAAATCCCGCCTCCGCACGCGCCGATTACCCGAAGGCCGGGCGGCGAACGTGTCACGACGCGTAACAGGAAACCGACATGGAACAAGGTGCATGAACCGTTCCCGATCCAGTACCCTCTTCGACCAGGCCCTGCGATCCATGCCCGGCGGGGTGAACAGCCCGGTGCGCAATTTCGGACGGGTCGGAGGCCGTCCCGTCTTCATGGACCGGGGCGCGGGTTCGAAAGTCTACGACGTGGACGGCAACGAGTACATCGACTACCTGGGTTCCTGGGGCCCGCTGATCCTGGGCCACGGAAACCCCGCCGTGGTCGAAGCCCTGAAGAAGGCCTGTGAACGGGGCACGAGTTTCGGCACGCCCACCGAAGCCGAGATCAGGCTGGCGGAACTGGTCAAGACCGCCTTTCCATCCATCGAACTGATTCGCATGGTCAACTCCGGCACGGAAGCGGCCATGAGCGCCCTGCGCGCGGCCCGCGGATACACGGGACGCGACCTGGCGGTCAAGTTCGAGGCGGGATACCACGGCCACGGAGACAGCTTTCTCATCCAGGCCGGATCGGGCGCCGCGACGTTCGGCATCCCCGACAGCCCCGGCGTGCCCGCGGACCTGGCGAAGATGACCATCAACCTGCCGTACAACGACAGCGGGGCCGTCCGGCGCACCCTGTCGGAGCGGGGCGAAGACATCGCCTGCGTGATCGTGGAGCCCGTCGCCGGCAACATGGGCATGATCCCGCCCGCCGAAGGCTTTCTCGAAACCATCCGCGAAGAGACGGAGAAGCGGGGGATCATCCTGATTTTCGACGAGATCATCACGGGATTCAGGATCGCCTTCGGCGGCGCGCAGGAACGATTCGGCATCTCGGCCGACATGACCTGCCTGGGCAAGATCATCGGTGGAGGGCTTCCCGTCGGCGCCTATGGCGGGCGCAGGGAAATCATGGAAACCGTGGCGCCCGTCGGCGCGGTTTACCAGGCCGGCACGCTTTCGGGCAACCCGCTGGCCATGACCGCGGGGTATGAAACGGTGCGCCAGCTTCAGGAGCCCGGGGTCTACGAACGGCTCGAAAACCTGGCTTCCCGGCTTGGCGACGGCCTCCGCGCCGCGGCGGCAGAGGCGCGCGTCTCCGCGTACCTGACGCGGGTAGGGTCCATGATGTGTACCTTCTTCACCGACCAACCTGTCGCCGATTTCGATTCCGCTTCCACTTCCGACGCGGATACATACGGGCGGTACTTCTGGAACATGCTGGACCGGGGCGTCTACCTGGCGCCTTCGCGCCTTGAAACGGGCTTGGTGTCTCTGGCCCACACCGAAGACGACATCGACCGGACCCTCGAAGCAGCCCGGGAGAGCATGAGTATTTTAAAAATATAGACTATGCATATCCAGTGCATTAAGATCACTTGCGGAAGATGAACACAAACCGCTTTTCAGTCCTTATCCGAGAGGAGTCCAACGTGATTCGCCCATATAGCCGCGCGTTCGCCATGATCACGGCTTCCGTGTACTTCATGATCCTGGCAGGGTGCGGCGGCGGGGACAGCAGCCCGACGAGCCCCACGCCGTCCACACCGACGCCGCCACCGGCTCCACCGCCGGCGCCCGTGGCGACAGGCATCACCGTTACGCCTTCTTCGCACACCCTGGCGACGATCGGCGCGACGGTGCAACTGACGGCAACGGTGAGGGACCAGAACAACAACCCGATGTCCGGTCAGACCGTGACCTGGACGAGCGCAAACACGGCCGTGGCGACGGTCAGCGGCAATGGCCTGGTGACGGCGGTGAGCAACGGAACGTCCCAGATTACGGCGCATTCCGGCAACGCGTCGGGAACGGCGTCGATCACGGTGGCCGAGCCGGTGCCGACCCGGATTACGGTCGCGCCTTCGTCCCATACGCTGGAGGCGATTGGGTCGACCGTTCAACTAACGGCAACGGTACGGGATCAGCGGAACAACATCATGTCGGGCCAGTCCGTTACCTGGTCGAGTGGGGACGAAGCCGTGGCGACCGTGAGCGGGGCGGGCCTGGTGACGGCGGTCGGCAACGGCATGGTTGAGATTACGGCCAAGTCCGGCAGTCTGTCCGCCAGCGCGTCAATTACCGTTACGACCCCCGTGGCGACGAGCATCACAATCGAGCCCGCGTCACATACACTCGAAGCGATCGGCGCGACGGTACAGTTGATGGCTACCGTGCGGGATCAGAGCAACAACGTGATGACGGACGTGGCCGTGACGTGGTCGAGCAGTGACGAGACCGTTGCGACCGTAGACGACCAGGGACTGGTAACGGCCGTGGGCAACGGCATGGCGGAGATCACGGCCCAGGCCGGTGATGCCATGGGGACCGCAGCGATCATCGTTTCCCAGGTTCCGGCGAACATCAGCATCGAGGTTGACGCCGAAGCCACCACGTTGACCGAGATCGGCCAGACCCTGCAACTCATGGTTTCTGTCAGCGACGCGAATGATGAGGCCATTGCGGAGCCAGTCGTCTCGTGGATGAGCAGTGATGAAACCGTGGTTACCGTGGACGAGGATGGATTGGTAGAAGCGGTGGGCGACGGGACGGCTGAAATCACGGCCGCATCTGGCGACGTGTCCGATATGGTGAGCATAACGGTGATGGTGCCGGACCCGGAGATAGTATATGTCCCGTGGACCGGTGTGGGGGTCGCTCCCGGCCAGTTGATTTTCACGTTGCCAGGAACAAGCATTGGACTTCCGATAACTGGCTGTGCCAGTACATTATTGGGTGGCGAGTTGAAAGACCGTCCGGCTTTAGGTTTCACCATCACTGTCCATTACTCCATCTGGCAGCGAAGAACCGATTTGGACAGTCCATGGGTAGACATCGAGGAAACGCGGAAGACCTTTGATGCTTGCCCTTACAATCCCACAAAACCCGGCGAATATAGACTGGTTGGTGATATTACTATCGACGATGAACGAAGTTTCCGCGCCAGCGAAAACACGTTCGTGGTTCCCTGATCGCCGGGAACGTGTAACATAAGTTCTGAATCGTAACAGTTTCCAACATGCAACCTTCAAGGGGATCGGCGGGTCGAAACCGTAGATCCCCTTTTAAGCCTCGAGGATCGTGTTGCCTCAGTGAGGTCTGCTGTCATGTAGTCGTACGTCGCGGGGGGCATAACGGCCATGCTGAAAAACCACCTCGTCATCGTGCTGCGGCACCTGTTCGCCAACAAGGGCTACTTCTTCATCAACACGATGGGGTTGTCCATCGGCATCGCGAGTTGCCTCCTCATCTTCCTGTTCGTCCGGCATGAATGGTCGTACGATGCCTTTCACGAGAAGTCCGATCGGTTGTACCGGGTTGTCGCCGCGGGATTTGGCGCCGCCGATAACCCGTACACCACCGCGGCAACGCCCCTTCCGCTCGCCTCCGCACTGAAACAGCAGTATCCCGACGTGGTCCGGACCGTTCGCGTTCTGGATAGAGAACTGGAAATACGTATCGGTGAAGATCAGTACCGGAAGGAGGAAGCGCTGTTCTGCGACGCGTCCTTCCTCGAGATGTTCTCCTTTCCGATGATCGAAGGCGATCGATCCACGGCGCTGAACGACGTGAATTCCGCGGTGATCAGCCGGTTCGCCGCGGAGAAGTACTTTGGCGGGGACAGCCCGTTGGGAAGACAACTCCTCGCCGGAGGCGCGCTGTTAACCGTGGCCGGCGTCATGGAGAACGCTCCGGCCAATTCCAGTATCCAATTCGACCTGGTCATTCCCTTCGACAAAGCACCTGAAATAGATCCCCAGGTTGCTAACTCTATCGGGAAGTGGAATTATTCGTCCACATCCACCTTCGTCGAACTATCGGACCCGGAACAGACCGGATCGCTTCAAGAGCAACTGCCGGATTTCGTGAAGACACACTACCCCGCGTACATGTTGCCGCAACTGATCCTCCAGCCCATCACCGAGATGTACCTGGACCAGGAAGTGCGTTTCGGCCTAGGACCCACCAGCGATCCCAACCTGTCCTATATCCTGATCTGCACGGCGCTGCTCGTGCTCTTCATCGCCTGCGTAAACTTCATGAACCTGGCCGTCTGCCGCTCGTCTTCGCGGGCCAAGGAGGTAGGCCTGCGGAAGGTCTTCGGTGCGAAACAGGCCCAGGTCATGGGGCAGTACATGGGCGAGACCGCGGTCCAGTGCGGCTTCGCCCTGGTCCTGGGCGTCTTGTTGGCCCACCTGTTCCTGCCCATGTTCAACATGCTGGCGGGGAGAACGCTGGTCCTCGATTATCTCTCCAGCGGCTCCACGATCGTGGCGCTGCTGGTCCTGACCGGCCTGGTCGCCCTGGTGTCCGGCAGCTATCCTTCCCTGGTGCTCTCCCGTTTCAATCCCGTTGCCATCTTCAGGAAACAGGTCCAGATCGGCGGCCCCAACCTCTTCGTCCGGGGCCTCATGGTCGTGCAGTTCGGGTTGTCCGCCTTGCTCGTCGTTTCCATCCTCGTCATGACCCGGCAACTGGACTTCGTCCGGACCGGCGACACGGGATTCAACCCCGAAAACGTCGTCGTCATCGAACCCGGACCCGGTTCAGCCTATTACGAGGTCTTTCGCAACAGGATCGCCTCGTACGAAGAGGTCCTCCAGGTGGCCGGCGCATCCAACACCTTCGGTGCGGGAAGGGGCCTTGGGCAATCGGCGTATTCCAACGATGACGGCCAACTCGAGGCTTACATGTTCACCGTGGACTACGACTACGTGAACACCCTCCAGCTGCGCCTGGCCACCGGACGCGATTTCTCCTCAGAGTTCGGAGGCGACGAAACCGGGTCGTGCATCATCAACGAGGCGGCGGCACGGGAGATGGAGTGGGAAGATCCCGTGGGCCGCAAACTGCCCCATGGCTATACGGTGATCGGCGTGGTCAGGGACTACAACTTCCAGTCCAAGCACCAGGAAATCGAACCGGCGATTCTCTCTCTCGCATCGGAATCCATGGGTGAGATCACGAACCAGTTCAATTACATCCTGATCCGGATTGACGGCAGGAACGTGCCCGCCACGCTATCGTTGCTCGGGGACGCGTGGAGAGAAACCGTGCCCGAAGTACCCTTCGAATTCGCCTTCCTGGAGGACGATATCGCCAGGTACTACCAGGATGAGCACAACCTGGCGCGCATCTTCAGCTATTCAGCGGCCTTCGCCCTGCTGATCGCCTGCCTCGGTGTCTACGGACTCGTGTCGCTGGATGCCGCGCGCCGGACGCGAGAGGTCGGCATACGCAAGGTGATGGGCGCCGCGGCAGGCGATATCGTCACCCTGCTTTCAAGGCAGTTCGTCGTCCTCGTGGTGATCGGCAACGTCCTGGCCTGGCCGGCGGCCTGGTGGCTCATGAACGCGTGGCTGGCGGACTTCGCCTTCCGCACCGAAATCGATGCCGTCCCCTTCGTCCTGGCGGGACTGGTCGTAATGGCGACCGCTCTGCTTACCGTCAGCGTACATGCCTTCCGAAGCGCCATGCTCAATCCCGCGGACGCCCTGCGGCGCGAGTAGGCGGAAGCCGATTGACTGTTGCCGGGACTGCAAGTAGTTTAACGACATTCACGGTTTTATCGAACACATGACATGTACCATCGCAAAAAGGCCCACCCCCAAAGGGTTGATTGATCATGATCGCATACCGCGTCCTCCTGGTGGCGATCCTGTTGATCATTCCCCTGCGGGGTCCGCTCCCGGCACAATCCCCTGATACTGGCGAAATCTCCCAGGCAAGTCCGCGGACAGCCTTGGAAGCTGGGACGGCGCTTTTCCGTCAGGAGGCGTTCGAAGAAGCGCTGCCGTATTTCCAACAGGCCGTTCAGGCTGATGGGAGTTCGGCGCCCGCTCACTACTGGCTCGGCATGGCTCAGTATGAGTTGGGCGGCTACCGGGAGGCGTTGAGTTCGTTCAGGAGAGCGGCGCGCCAGGACAAGAGTTGGGCGGCGGGCCATATCGGCATGGGAAACACCTACCTCAAGCTGAAAAACAGAAAGCTGGATGCCCGCAACGCCCTGCGAACCGCGGTCCGCCTGGAACCGGACAACCCGGATGCGCAGTACTACCTGGGCATGTCCTTCATGAATGATAAAAAGGTGGATGCCATCGTGGGCAGCGACCGGGATGGCAGGACGTATTTCCTCGAGGCCGTGGCGCTGAATCCATCCCATCCGGACGCCTTCTATCAACTGGGCCGATGCTATGACAGTTTTCCAGAGCCGGAATACGGGAATGCGATGCATGCCTATTTCAACCAGTACAGGGTAAACCCTGAACACCGCCGGGCCTTCGAGCGATTTGCCAATGTATGTCTTCGTACCGAAGCGTTCGAAAAAGGCGCTGAACTTCTGGATCAGTTGGTCGAAGAAGCGGGAGACGCCGCAACAGACGAGGTCCGAAACCTGCAGTTCCAGTTCAGCCTGCTCTCTGATTCGACGGAACGGCAGTTCGATCGATTGCAGGAAGCCCTCGAGACCTATATATCGGGTCTTGATCCGGATGAGCAGGCGGTGTACCGGGACCTGAGCCATGTCGCGCCTCCCGATGAACTGGATGCCTGGATGGATGCGGAAGGACCGGAACGCGATGCGCTGTGGCAGGCCTTCTGGAACGCCCGGGATTCAAATCCGGCCACCGTCGAAAACGAACGCCTCGTAGAGCATTACCGTCGTGTAATATATGCCCTGTACCATTTTTCACAGGGACAGCACCCCTACGACCGCCGCGGCGAGATATACGTCCGTTACGGTGAACCGGAAAACCGCCGCGGCGACGTCTATATCGCAGATCGGAATGCCTATCAGGGGGCTACGTTTTCCGATGATGCGGCAGTGGATGCGGTCCGCGAGCAGAACGCCCGGTACGGTTATCAATTGCGTGTCGACAGCGGCTACTTGACGATAGTTCCGCCCGAAGAGATTACCGAGGAAGAAATTAACGAGGTTGGCGGATTGCTGGCCGACGGGATCGTCGCATCAAGATCGGACCTGGGAAGACAGGGGGAGAGAAAGTTGATGGGGCATGGATACGCCACCGAAAGCTGGGTATACGCCCGGTATGGCCTGGAACTGTTCTTCGTCGACCAGTTCGGCGGGGGGAGGTTCGATTACCCCTGGGGAAATCTCCTGACCAACCAGCAGGAAGCGGTTCGGCAGGAACGGTTCAGCCCCCGGCGGCTCGCCGAGGAACTGATCGCGAAAGCTCCCGAGGAATACCTTCACGACTTCGGCGGGGACCGGCTGGAGTACGCTTTCGACGCGGTAAGCTTCAGGTCGGATGACGGATACACGGAATTGGACCTGTCCTTCAGCATACCCGTCTGGCAGTTCGGTGACGTGTCAGACGGTAGAGGGACCAGGACCAGGCTCGAACACCAGGTCACCCTGCGCGATTCGGTCATGAGCCCGCAGCTCACGCACGAGTTCGATTTCGGTCCCTTCCACCGGCCGAAGCGAAAGATGGCTGAAAGCCATGTTAAAGTTCCTGTATATACCTTGCCCGCGAGTGTCGTAGCGCCGCCGGGAAGTTTCACGATGGCGGTCCAGGTGCGGGACGAGACGTCGCGGCGGATCGGGGTGTATCGCAAGCCGGTCACGCTGTCCGATTACAGCGGCGAGGAGCTGCTCATCAGCGATCTCAAGCTGGCCACCCTGATCGCGCCATCAGGGGTACAGGGTCCCTTTGTACGCAAGGGATTGAACATCACGCCCAACCCCGGACGGCTCTACATTAGGGGGAATCCCGTTTACGTTTACTACGAATTGTACAATCTGGCATTGGATCAGGATGGCAAGACCGCGTACGAGATCCTCTACGAAATCAGCCCCCTGGACGGCAATGGGCCGCGGGGCTGGTCGGCCCGCAGGCAAAGAGACATGCAGACGGTGATGATGGCTTTCTCGGGAGAAGGATACGCGACCGAGGACCGTGAGTACACGTCGTTGGATACCCGGGACCTGCCGGCGGGCGAATACGTGCTTACCGTCACGTTGACCGACCTGAATGCGGGAAGCACCGTATCCAAACCGGTCAACTTCCTGGTCATGGAACGGTAGTCGTCGAAAGGTCTTCCGCGGCACGCTCCGTCACTTCAGCCGTTCCGGGTTCAGGTCCTCCAGTTCCGGCACGACGAACCTCCCGTCCCTCCGGATCACTTCCCCGTCGAACTCGATGGTCCCGCCGCCGAATTCCGGCGTCTGGATCATGACCATGTCCCAGTGGACGGCGGACCGGTTGCCGTTGTCGGCCTCCTCGTAGGCCTGCCCGGGCGTGAAGTGGTAGGACCCGGCGATCTTCTCGTCGAAGAGGATGTCCAGCATGGGCGCGGTGATGTGGGGGTTGAAACCGATGGCGAATTCGCCGATGTAGCGCGCCCCCTCGTCGGTGTCGAAGATCTCGTTGAGCTTCTCGGTCCGGTTGCCCGTGGCCCCGGTGATCCTGCCCTCCTCGAACCTCAACTCCACGTCCGTGAACGTCACGCCGTGATAGAGCGTGGGCGTGTTGAACGTAATGACGCCGTTGACCGAATCTCGCACCGGCGCGGTAAAGCACTCGCCGTCGGGGATGTTGCGGTCGCCCGAGCATCCCACGGTGGGGATGTCCCGGATGCTGAAAGCCAGGTCAGTACCCGGACCCGTGAGCCGGACCCGGTCGGTGCGGTCCATGAGGTCCTTCAGCGGTGCGATGGCACGCTCCATCTTCCCGTAATCGAGGGTGCACACGTCGAAGAAGAAGTCCTCGAAGGCCTCGGTGCTCATGCCCGCCTGCTGCGCCATGGACGGGGTCGGCCACCGCAGCACCACCCACCGGGTCTTCGGCACCCGGATATCGAAGTGCACGGGCTTCATCCAGCGTTGCTCGTAGAGCCGCATGGCCTCGCCCGGCACGTCCGACATTTCCATCACGTTCCGGCTGCCGCGCAGGGCCATGTAGGCCTGCACCCGCTCCATGCGATGGGATTCATAGGCCCCGGCGGCTTCCATTGCGTCCTCGTCCCCGGCGTGAATCAGTTCCCGCATGACGCGCTGGTGCTTGATGGAGACCAGCGGCACGCCGCCCGCCTCCCGGATCGCCCGGATGAGCGAAACGACCATTTCATCGGGCACGTCGAAGGCCTCGATGAGCACCCGGTCCCCCGGCTGGATCTTCGTCGAATGACCGGTGAGCACATTCGCCAGGTCGCCGTATCGTGGGTCGCGCATGGGTTTCTGATCTCCGTGGGTTGAGTTCGGTCGTTTTACATGGGCAATGTCGGGCACGCGAGTAGCGGTCCATCGTTCTCGGTCGGGATCGTCGTCGCCCGCGCCATCGCTACTTTACGCATCGATCCGCCCCGGTCGCACGTCCACCGCCCCAGTGGACGATATCCTGACCAGCATGGCGTCTTCGGGTTCGAAGGTCAGGCGCACCATCCGCTCCCGGCCGTTGACGTGGAGGATCGCCTCCCGCTCGACCCGGCTGGTGGAACGCCAGCCATCGTAGGCCATGGGGTACCGGATGCGCTTCGTATCGGGATGGGCGAAGAAGACGTGGTAGTCGCCATCGACTCCCCGGCACCAGAACTCCGGCGCGTCCCGGCCGCTGACGAGCGGGGGATGGCGTAGCGCGGCGACCGGATCCGCCGTGACCGAGGGTTGGCTCATCAGTTCCCCCAGCCGATCCGCGTAATCCGCCGGCGGGCGGTGGCCCGGCGCGGCGGGCCGGTGCGGAAGGCAGATCCGGGCGCCCTCCCTGGCAAGGCGAAGCAGGGCCGAAAGGCCTTCGCCGTCTAGCCAGGCCACGTCCACGTAGATCATGGAAAACGCGGCCTCGCCGTACCGGACGCGCCCGTCCACCACCACCGCATTCGCCAGGAAGGGCGTCGAGATCCACAGGGGATGGTAGCCGAGCAGACCGGGCGGCCGTTCAACGGTCCGCAGCTCCCAGTAGTAGTTGGCGGCCGGTCCGCGCCGGTCCTCGGGCAGCATGTGGCGCATCCAGTGGTCTTCCAGCGGGAGGTATACCGCCACGTCCGTGTAGGTCCTGCCCTGCTTGACGAAGTCGGCGGCCTCCGTCAGGTAGGCGTTAAAGGCCGGAAGGCGGCCGGCGAACCCGCTGTCCGGACCGACGTGCGTGGTCGCGTAGAAGGTGTTGGACCCGCCCGGCGCGTTGTAGGGCATGCCGTGCCAGACGATGTGGTTGACGCCGTTGGCGAATACCGCGTCCGCCATGAGCTTCATGTCCTCCACCTTCTCCTCGCCGTGATGGGGCGACGGCGCGGGCCACGGCTCGTAGCCGTAGATACAGGTAAAGGTCTCGCAGGTCACGACGGGCCGCGCGCCCAGGGCCGCCGCCGAACCGGGGATGGCCGAGAAGAAGGTCTCGAACAGCAGGGCCTCGGATTCCGGGACGTCCACGAGCGCGAAGGCAGCCAGCAGGTCGGCCGGCGCCCCGTGGCACTGCACGCGGCTCACGGTGCCGAGACGGCGGCAGATGTCGGCGTAGGGCCTGAAGAAACCCTCGATCGCCGCTTCCGACAGGATCTTCCGGTAGTCGTACCGCACGTCGGGATGCTGGTCGATCGATACCTTGAAGGGTTCCAGTTCGTACCCGAAGCGATCCCGGAAGATCGGGTCCAGATGGGCGCTCCAGAGTCCCTCCGGGTACACCTCCCATGAATCGGAGAACAGCGCCGAAGTGGTGCCCCGCAGGGCCGGCTCCAACGCGCCGCCGACGTGGCCGGCGTACCGCTTCAGCGCGTCCGGGTCCAGGTGGTTCAGAATCCGGCCCCGGCCGTAATAGGACAGCTCCCACGACTTCTCCAGCCGCTGGTCCGAAGGTCCGTCGAATACCTGTCCCGCGTCCTCCTCTGGTACGATCGACCCGCCGAAGGGCCAGGAGGTGCTGAAGGTGAAGTCGCACCCGATGCCCAGCCGGTCCGCTTCCTCCTTAGCGCCGGCGACCAGGCCAGACCACGCCTCGCTCAGCCAGTGGGGTCCTTCCCCGGCCCCGGGCTGGGGATACATGAAGGCGATCTCCACCCCGCCGAACCCCTGGTCCCGCACCCATCGCAATTGGCTCTGGACGTCTTCTTCCCGGATGTCGTCGTAGAACCACCACCAGCGCGTGTAGGGACGGGAATCCGAAAAGGGCCGGTAGGTCCTGGTCAGTTCGTTCGACATGACGGCCCTTTCGACGTGACTGCGCTTTCGACAAGACTGCTGTTTCGACAAGACCGCTCCGATCATCGGCGATTTCGCCTTGCATAATCTATACCGGAATCCCGCGGGGAACACTATATTATCCCGAACCCGGACAGGCTGTTTTCCGTTCATTACAGGAGTTCACATGGAGACCATCGATTTCGCGCGTTCAACCTTTACTTTCCGGGTGGATTGCGAGAAGAAGCCGCCGAAGACCGTGACCCGGAAGGTGCCGTACTCCCTGAACAACGCCCGCATACCCATAGAGGCCGCCCTGATCGTGACCGCGAAAGACGGCGGATTCCGGGAAGAGTACGTCCTCGGAGTGAGTTGCAAGACCGAACAGGTCGGGGTGGAGCGGGATATCTGGCACATCCCCAACGCGGACTTCAAGCCCATCTTCTCGTCGGACACCTTCATGGCCATCAAGACCTACGAGGTGGCTGACCGGGGCGCCACGCTCTACCCGCCCACGCTGGGCGAGCAGCCCGAACGGCAGATCGTCGCCATCGAGGAGACCTTCGAGGACGTCCGGATCGACCTGTCCCGCATCGACGGCCGCGTCCTGGAGACGCCGCGGGCCATCGTGGAGGCCGTCCTCGGCAACGTTCCCCTGAACGCCCGGACGACCATCGGGAACGAGCGCTACGCCGCGGTGCTCGAGTACCCGGTCAAGACGATCAATGCCAACGAGCGGGACTGGATCTACCAGCCGGACACGGGTCCGGTGCTGCTGCCGGATCTGTCCCGCGACCCGGAAGAAATGATGGACGGGATCGAACTGGCCTTCGCGGCGTTCAATACACCGGACTGGGTGGAGTTCATCGTCCGGGTTCCCACGCCGGTCGCAGAGGGCGTCAACGTGTACCACTATGCGGAACCCGTGCGGATGGACTGCGTCAACGAAATGGTGGTGCCTCGGCACTGAGCGCGCTGGGCGCACTGAATGTGCCGAGCGCACGGAGTGTATTGAGTGCGCCGAGCGCACGGAGCGCATCAGGCACACCAAGCACACTGGGAGTAGGTCGGCGTAATGCGGTTTTCCTCGAACTTTTCTATCACCTGGCTGTTTTATTCCGGCATCCTGGTTTTGCTCGCCGCGTCGACGGTGACGTTCGCACAGGGGACGGCGCACGCGCAGGGCACAGCGTTTGCGCAGGGCTCGCGGGGCAATGTGTCCGGCGTCGCGGGAAGCCCCGGCGCGGATGAGGCCGAGGAAGAGGATCCCGTACAGCGCGTGCTGCGGGAGCGCGTCGATGAATACGGCCAGTCCGTTGGCATCGTCGCCGGCATCATCCGCGGCATCAACCGGTACGCGTATGCCCACGGAACGCTCAACCGCGGCACGATACGGCGCGTGAGCGCCATGACGGTTTTCGAGATCGGCCAGCTCAGCAGCCTGTACACGTCGGCCATGCTGTCCCTCATGGTCCAGCGGGGCGACGTGAGCCTGACCGATCGGGTGTCCGCCTATCTTCCGGAGACGATGACCGTCCCGAACACGCCCTCCGGACACCCCATCCTCATCGCGCACCTCGCCACCCACACCTCGGGCCTGCCCCGCCTGCCGGACAACCTGGTTTCGGATGATCCGGATGATCCGCTGAAGGGGTACTCGGTGGAGTTGATGTACGCATTCCTCGACCGGTACGCGGAAGCGCAGCGCGACGGGCACGAGTTCCCGTTCGATTTCGAAGATCCCGATGGCGAAGATCCCCTGAATCGGGATGACGAAGATCGTTCAGATTCGCCAGGCCGTTATGAACCGGACGCCCGCAACGATGTGTCAAGTCCCTTTGGGACGGAAGACCTCTACGCCTACTCCGATCTCGGCATGGGACTTCTGGGACACGTGCTCGAACAGGCCGCCGGCGAAACCTATGACAATCTGATCCGGGAATTGCTTGGCGATCCCCTCAAGCTGGCCAACACGGCCAACAAACCTACGCCGTCCATGCGGACGTACCTGGCGACCGGACACGACGACGCCCGCCGGCCCGCGCCCGCCTGGTCCGACACGACCCTCGTGGGCGGTACGGGGCTGCGGTCCAATCTCCTGGACATGATGACCCTGGTATCGGCGAGCATGGGGATCATCTACGCCCTGCCGGAGGACTTCACCGAAGACGATTCGACCCGCTACCACGCGTCCTTCGACAGTCTCATCGTGGCCCGGAATCCAGCGGACGAGGAAGGCGTCCAAACCGCGCTGGGCTGGAAGGTGCGCCAGGACGCGCGAGGCCGCGACATCCACTGGCTCAACGGCCGGACCAACGGGTTCTACGCCTTCGCCGCCTTCCTCAAGGAGTGGCGCAAGGGCGTCGTGGTCCTGTCCAACAGCTCGGCCAGCGTCGAGGACATCGGGTTCCACCTGCTGAGCGCCCGGAACCCCCTGGCGCCGCCCCCGAGGAAGGTCGTGCAAATGACCGAGGCCGCCTACGTGGCCTGCACGGGCACCTACGCCTTCTCCCCCGAATTCACCGTGGAAATCACCTACAGCGACGGCAGGCTCTTCGGCCAGCCGCCCGGCCAGCCCATGAGCGAGCTCATCCTCGAATCGTCAGGGGATTTCTACCTTGAAGAAGAGGACGCCCGGATCACCTTCGTCCCGGACGAAGAGGGAAACGTCGACCACTTCCTCTTTCTCCAGGACGGACAGACTCACCGGGCGGAAAAGGTGAGGTAGGGGAGGAGGCACACCATGACGTTGACGGGCGGCCACACCCAGATGATTCAATCCGAGAGGTGCGAACATGAGGCATAGATGGCCTGGCGTACCGGCACTGGCACCGTTGCTGGCCATGGCGATGGCACTCGTGACGGCTGTAGCGATGGCACTGGCGGTGGCCGCGTGCGGCAACGAAGATCCGACGGGGCCTGATCCGACGCCGATGCCGGAACCGAAACCCATCGTGCTCGGGACGGCCGTGGCGGAGACCGGTCGCCTCAGCACGCCCGGGTCGGAGGTCAGCCGCGGATATAGGCTTGCCGTCGAAATGCTGAACGAGCAGGGCGGCATCGGCGGGCGGAAGGTGCAGTTGGTGATTCACGATGATGGGAGCGACGCGGACGCGAGCGTTCGCCTCTATCAGGAGATGATCGCCTCGGATTCCATCACCGCCTTTCTGGGGCCCTACGGCAGCGGGATCACCGAACCCGTGATCGGCGTGACGGAACCGGCCGGCATCCCGCTCGTTTCCGCGGCGGCAGCGGCTCCCGAGATCTGGGCGAATCGAGGTCGGCAGTGGAGCGTACAGATGTCGAATCCGGGCCCGACTTATCTCGAGGGTTCCGTGGAACTGGCTGCGCAGGCCGGCGCGCGCACGGTGGCCCTGGTGTGGGAAGATACGGCCTTTCCTGCGGCGGTGGCCCAGGGTATTCGCGATGCGGCCCGGACCCGGGGGCTCGACCTCGTGATGGAGCAAGCCTACGCGCCGGGCGGCGCGGACCACGAGGCACTGGCGGCCATGGCGCGGGATGCGGGCGCCGATCTGTTCATCGGCGGAGGGTATTCCGACGACGCGATCGCGTTCGCAAGGGCGGTGACTGCTGTGCAATACAGTCCGCTCCTGACGTCCCTCCTCCTGGCGAGCGGAGCATCCTTCATAAACGAGGTGGGCACGGCCGGCCGTTGCGTCATCGGAAACGCGGCCTGGGATCCATCGATCCGCACGGAGGGGTATATCGCCACGAACGAGACCTTCGTAAGACGCTACGAAGCGGCCTACAACAAGATGCCGGACTACCAGGCCGCCGGTGGTTTCGGCGCCGTGGAACTCCTCGCGGAAGGCATAAACCGGGCCGCCACGCCCACCGGGGAAATCGACCGCGCGTCCATACGCGACTTTTTGTTCGCGACCTCCAAACTGACCGTACTGGGACCCTTTGGCGTCTATCCGCTGGGAGACGCCCAGGCCGGAGCTCAGCGCGATCTGAAGGGCATTCAGATCCAGTGGCAGGACGACGGGGCGGGCGGCCTGGTCAGTCGCATCGTACATCCGCCGGAGGTCAGTCAGTCGTCGTTGTGCTTCGCGCGCTGAATCTAATTTCCCTCGCCTTAGCAGATCTCCCGCCAACGGACGCCTTCGATCGACGCACGCAATCGCCTGCCCCCTTCGATCGACGCACATTTACACCGGACGCCTTCGAATGACGCCCGCTTTCGCCGGATCACATCATTTGCCAGTTCATACCAACCAGACAGGGGAGCGCCTACAATGCCTGCTTATGTCATCTCCATGATGTCCGTCCACGATCCCGATACCTACCGGAAATACACCGACCGGACGCCGCCCATCGTCAAGAAGCACGGGGGGAGGTTCCTGACGCGGGGCGAGGAAATCGCCTGTGTCGAGGGAAAGGATTACGACGGCCGGATGGTGATCCTGGAGTTTCCCAGCAAGGCGCACGCAGAGGCGTGGTACAACGATCCGGCCTACCAGGAGGCGATGAAGTTCCGCCAGGCCGCGTCGACGATGAACTATCTGTTGATTCAGGCGGGCGGCGAGAATACGCGTGATCCGGATCCGAAGCTGTGACGGGGCAATCGTGGGTGGTCGCTACAGGCGGGTAAGGTCACTTCTTACTACAGGGTTGCTCCGCAGAGACCCTCTTCCCTACGATCCTCTAGTACAAGGGTGATGGCCTCCGACAAACTCTCGCGGGCCTCTTCCTTGGTCGTCCCTTGACCATTTGCTTCCGGAATTTCGGGACAAAGGGCTATGAATAGGTTTTCGTCCCGTACGATAATCGCCCTGAACTTGTTTTTCATACAGGGTTTCCCCCGATTTCTCTATTTCATTTTAAAACGATACTCCTTGATGCAATAGGTATTCGTACTCAGCTCTGGTATAGACCAGGAGATCATTGGGAATCTCCTTGTTGATCTTCTAAATTCAGTGCTTCGTCGAAATTCTCTTGTGTACTCTCTCTTCGTAAGTCTGCGACATAACTTCAAATTCCAGTATAATCAGAAGGTCGACATCACTCTCCAGATGCTCTCTATCCAGCGCATGAGATCCAAAAAGTACAATCCGGTACGGGTCGAGTGACAGCAGACAGGTAACGATGCTATGCACAGTATTGGTTTGAGTCACTGTGATTCCCGGGAACGCTATACAGTTTGGTGGTCAGCATCCTATTGGCTATCCTGTCTTCATCCAAGTACTACCACATCAAATTCATGATCACTCGTCCAAATCCAAAAACTCGAGTTGTCCTCCCCGAAGTAGATCGTCTCGAGTACGTTCCACAGTTTTGCGTACGTTTTCGTCTGCTTGGTTGCGACCAGCTTTCAGAATAGCCTTTGCATCGTCAGACGGGATGTAGATCAGGCCCTCTTCCGGCATGGAACTGATCAACTTGGCGAAACAATCTACAACTTTCGCAGTATACTGGGGAATCATCTTACGTAGCGCCCTAGTATGCAGAGAAGCATGTCGGGGTTCACCGAATTTCGAATCAAGAACTTTGGGTACTTCTAGAATCCTTGAATAGGCATCCAATCTCCAATCGGCGTCCAGGCATTCGGCCTCCAGCCAAAAAGTGAACTCGCGGAGTTCTCTCGGTTCTCCTGTATTCAGGCGCCATTCGTAAAAGGTGTATACCTTATCCTTGAGCGTTTCGTCAAGTTGCTGTTTGCCTGTACTACGCAATCTACGACCCACATGGTCGAATAAAGTCGCCCACCGCTTAGATTCACTCGCGACTTGGCGATAGAATCGTTCCAGCAAACTACCAGTTCCCGTCATTGGAAACACGCCTTGTACGTAGTAGATAAACAGGTGTTCTCCTAGTGCATCGGGTACCTCTCGGCCGATTTTGGTCTGTTGACTCATGCCATCTACGTGGTTCAGAGCAAACTCGTAGTCGTCGCGAACGTATTCAAAGATCGGCATGTAGGGTCCATTTCCACACAGAAACTGTCCAAAGCCTGCCTGCCAAGCAGGTAGATTGTCTTTAGGGAAAAAGTCTGATATGTTCTTAACTGCCACAGATTCGTGCAGTTCGTAAATATGCGGGAAGTACTGACCTAGAAGGGCGTATTCTGGAATTGTCAATGGATGACCGACTTCCGAACTAAATCTTTGTTCGAGAATAGACTCAATTTCCTTAATCTCCGATTCTTGATCATTTCTGCGGATCCACCAGCCAAATTCGACCATACTTCTTAAAGCACGCCCCCGAATACTGTTTACCGCTTCATCGTAAGGTTCGTTTTCTAGCGTACGTCGGTCTAGGGCCCAGTCAAACTGTGTGCAGATTGCTTTAAGTAAACTGGCAAGTCCTTCCCTAGCTGAAATCGGGACATTGACTTCCTCCTTCAGACAGGTTTCGACGAAATCACTGACGGCGCGTCTTGAAGAATGCCAACTCAAATCTTCTCTCAATTGATCGGCGTAACGAATTGGAGTCTCAAGGTCTTTGTCCTGATGGGAAATCACCCACTGACAGAATTCGCACCATTGTCCAAGTCGTTCAATGTGCCCCTGTTCGATTTGCGCTTGTATCGCTTGAATCATGTGTTGGACAAAAATCGGCCGCTTGATCAGTATTCGTTTTTCACCTAACCAGAACGCGAGCTTGTTATCGTCCGGTATTATCGAACTGGTGAATACGGACTGAAACGCACAAGCCAAGGCTGGTACGTTGACTTTAATCGTCCAGTCATCCTTGTCCGAGTGTTCATCCTGCCATTCGTTTATGAACTCCAGCAAATCCTCATCTGAGAATGCTGATAGTTCTTCTGGGGACTTTGGACTTCGATAGGTAAACATACCGCCATCCGATGCACGAAATGACAAGTACGTGTCATCCGTAACATCGTTTTCGGTCTCATCGTCGAGGAGACTCTGGTAGTAGGTGGCATACTTCCCGAATAGGCACGTAGAAAACGGTCTGAGTTGCAGTCGATGGTACTCCAACGTCCACCGTTCGTAGTCCGCTTCCCTAAACTGGTCTCCGACCCATTCACGATATGCTTCCCTTTCAGGTCCGCTGAGGATCAATTCGAAAATCCTGGTTCGTTCTTCTTCTGTGAGTAATGCGTCCCCGAAATGATCACAGGACAGATTAATCATCCGCTGTAATTCGTAAGGGTATCTCCAGTATTTCGCGTAATCACTGTAGCCAAGAATCAGTTCACGAATCCAAGGCTTTGTCTGATCATTTGGATATAGAGCGTACAGGTGTAGCCTGATCCGTTCGAATACGAGCCACCGTTGATTTCTTAAAACGCTGTCTAAGCATGCAATCGAGTCGTTTGATAGCTGAGCATAAACTCCTTTACAGGCATTGACCAACGTGTTTACAAGAGTTTCTTTTGACTCTGCGCTGTCTCGGCGTTGTTCTTCTAGTTTTGGACACCATATTTCTGAAGAGTCGTACCGTAACCCTCTTTCGAACTCGTCCTGATGGGATTCAAGGCTAATCATATTCGCTGTAGCATCAACCAACATACAGGCGACCTCAAAAGGCTTTTCCAATGCCAATGAACGAACCCCTATGTCCATGATTTGTTGATAGTTCCAGTCATCAAATTGGGGGGAAGGTTCAAGCAGTGAGTCTATTGACGCTATTTCATCATTCTGTTTGTTCGTCGAATGTCGCCTGCGCTTCTCTTCATCCCGAGGATCGGGGTGAAATTGGACGAGAATCTTTGCAAGTTCTAATGCAGCTTGCATTTGATTCTCGGAAGTCCAATGAACTAGTAGGTCTGCAAATTTGTGAGGTAAGAGATGGTATTGAAGACCGGCATAATTTGTTATTTTTGCTTTAAGTTGAACGGATTGTTCACCTTTAAGCATAAGGACTATGTCTAAAATGTCATCGTAGACTCTAGGATTGTCGGTCTGAGGAAGCTTGGCAACTATGTCGACTACTTCACCCGGTGCTTTTTCAGTAACATTCTTGAGGTATTGCAGTTCCGGCCACGGAGGATATTGGACGAAACCATCGGGCAAATGTCTTACACCCGGTGGGGACGTGAAAGAGTCACGCTCGAATAGCGGCTGAATCCAATGAGGGTTTTTTAACTGAGAGAAGAACTGTTGACGGTCGGTTTGTCTCTCAAACATCCCCAGCGTTCTGTCTACTAATTCATCTGTTGGTTTCTTCCAGGATTTCATTTAGGCTCCGTGCTCGACTATATGCGCTCGTTGCGGCAATATGTAGGAATTCTTCGAGAACCTTAAAACAATATTCAACTTTGGAAAAGGTTTCAGGAGGGAACTTCTTTTCGCGTAAGTGAGCACATTCTACGAAGAATCCCCTCGCTTCATTCCATTTTCTGAGATTAGTGATTCTGTCTATATCTGATTCTCCCAAAAACGTGTTTAAGAAGAATTCACCTTTCCCCTGACTCCTCTTACGTCCCCCCTCATGCTCCTTTATTAGCTTTGTAACCAATTCACATACATCGAATGGGATCATATGGCTTTTTTCATCATGTTGAGAGGAAGTAAGGCCTTTGCCACGCCATTCATCTTGCCACTTATTCTGTAGTCTATTCACCAAATCGACATACTGGACTTGCGGGTTCGTGATTCCGGCTACGGTTTGGGGTAATGAGTTTAGGATATCTCTACCGGTGTGCGATACAAAAGTCACGTATCCTGGTGCTTTCAGTTTTAGTAAACATACCGCACCTTTGTAAGCATCCGCATAAACCGGCAAGTGCAGAATGTCATTCATCCACGCGAATATCTGATGCTGATTTTCTTTTAGCATCAACGTCCCAAACGGTACTTGATGTCGTAATTGATGATGAAATCCAATTCCTCATCAGTGAAGTCATAATGTTGGGCAAGTATGCGATCGATTTCGTCTATTATCGGTTTAGATTTTCTTGGATAGTATTCGTCGTATTCGACTAACCCAGTCGCTTTGTATATTGCTTTCTTTCTCCCACTATGTCGCTTGTAATCCAACATTAGTCGTGTTGATTGAACTGAGAGGCTTTCAGTGATCTCGTGTACAAACTCCCGAACGCCGGCAGGAAAAGACATTATCTCATGTCGACCACAGTGATAACCCTCAAACATAGAATACCACCACCAGAAGTAAAGATTCGAATTCAGCACGGCCAACAAAGAGCGGTTTGCTTCCGATGTGTCTAATTGATACGGTTTATAATCTGCGGACTTTTTCTGGCCGTCCACCTCACTATAAAAATAGGGAACAAAATCAAGTGCCTTAACAAAGTTGTACGGAATACGATGGACATAGAATGAAGGGGACATAGTCGATTTTGTTCTATACATTACCAAGCTAAACTTGCTTAGTTTTTCCAATATCTCTTTCGCTGTTCTGTGCCCTAACTTTGGAATCAGATTACGCCTCTCGTCCCATAATGATGCGTGAAAAAGGAGAGTTGGGAAAAGTATGCTTCTTTCCTCAGGCTTCCACCGATTGTAACATGTTGTGAATATCCTAGATTCGTTAGTACATTCAGATAGCACGAGTATACAGAGTCGCTGTTTGGCGCCTTCGAATAACTTGCTTGGATAGACATCAAACGTGCTTAGAAATGTATCCCGTTTTTCGTTAATCAGTAGTTGCTGGAGCTTTTTCATTCTGGTTGTAGCCTGTAAGCTGAGCGGAACGATAAACCCGAATCTAGCCTGCTCATGCATAAGTTTGAGTGAGTTTTCGATACAGTAGGCGTAAATATTGCCACACTTTTGAGTCTGCATTCCATTTACTCGATAAACCTTTTTGATCTTGCTATACTCCACATACGGAGGATTCCCGATAATCACATCAAACCCCCCACCTTGAGTAATCCCAAAGAACTCAACGAACCAGTGAAAAGGCTGATGGCTATCTCGCCATTGGTCATATGCTTCTTGATCTTCGGTTTCTACACCGTATTCGCCTGCCAGATATCCGTCTAACTCCACGCGAAGATCATTTAGTCGTTCTCGAAGGATCAATTTCGTTTGTGCGAAATCGCTCGCGTTTAGTTCGTGCTGAGTCTGCATGCTCTGGAATCGCCGAAACGCTTCGTCTGCGTCTCCGGCGCGTGCTTCGATCTTCGGGATCTCTAACTGCTTGATCAGGTTGGACCCGAGTACCCTCTTAACCTCTTCCAGCGACGCAAATCCGACGAGCGTGTTGCCGGCGCGTATGTTGAAATCAACGTCCGGTAGCGGCTCAATCTGATCGTAGTTCTCCAACTGGGCGACAAGTTTCAGGAAGAGCCGCAACTTGCAAATCTCCACGGCTTCTTCCATGATGTCAACGCCATAGAGATTGTTGACGATGATGGACTTCAGGATGAAGTATGTTTCGTTCTCGTGGCTGGCCACCTCATCGAGCACTCTGCGGAAGTCGTTTAGGCTTTCAGGGTGGTGTTTTCTTTTCGAGGTTTTTTGGTCTTCGAGGAACTGCCGCATCGCATCCAGACAAGCGGAGTAAATGGGTTCCAAGATGTTGAGCGCAGCGAACAGGAAAGCTCCGGACCCACATGTTGGGTCAAGTACGGAAACCTTTGCAATACCCTCCCAAAACGCCCGGACCAACTCCGGTCCTTCGCTCCAACTGATTACGTCCTGCGTGAACTTCTCAATGTCCAGATTGTAGGTGATAAGGTCGTTGATTGAAGTGACTTCACCGCTTGCGAGTTTAGCACGGATTTCCTCATAACGTTCTCGTCTGGCGACATGCTCGCGCCAGGTCTCGGTGGGGAGGGCATATTGGGCAGGCGCAGCTTTGTTCCAGTTAACCCTTTTAGACACGTCTTCTAGGCCAGCGTCAATATCCGGTGGCAATTGACGTTTCTCGTCTAACGGTACGCCGTTATGGACGTCATATGTAGTCCCGTGACGCATGGCCTCATAGAAGTACCTGTCCGGCTCATCCTGTAACAAGCGCCATACACCGCGCCCGGGCGCGAAAAGCGATGGGCAGTGATTCTCTGCTTCGTCGAAGAGATAGGGCAGTATGGTATTGCGGCTGATGTACCCAGTGATGTCCTCTTTGGTATAGTAAGCGCCCATCTGCTTCTGGTTGATGTACTTCTCGAAGATGTAACCGAGCACGTCGGGGTTTATCTCGTTGTCATTATGCAGGGGCCGGTCGTCAAGGTGCCACTGATAGGCGTCGAAGAAATCAAATGTGCGTGTGAACGCTTCATCTGGGATCTCGATCTGCGGTTCGTCTCGTTCCAGGTCATGCACGTCGAAGAGACCACCGTTGAGATACGGGACGTTGCCGATCAACGCCGTTAGATCCGGTGAGCGGTTGGACTCGGGTTGACCGAGGCCTTCATGGAAGAGACGCAGAAGAAACTGTCGATAGAAACTGTGGAATTTGCCGTGGCCTTCCGCGTCTTGTACTGTGCTTAATTTGTTACGGAGATAGTCCGAGTCGCCGTCGAGGAATCCGCGCTTCTGGATGAAGTAGATGAACATCATCCGGTTCAGCATGATCGAAGCGTACCACTCACGGTCGGCCATCTCCAGGATGCCTTCGATGAATCGCAGGAAAGTCTGGTGTTCGGTCTTAAATCGGTCGTAGAATCTCTTAGTTACCCTCTCCACATCAAATGCGGCACGAACACGACCCGATACATCGACAATGGACAGATCTTCTTCCTCTTCAATACTAAAAACCAGACGCTCCAATTTCTGGATCAACGCTTCGCCTGACTGTTCTCGATTGTAGAGATGTGACCGGGATTGGCCCGGTTGCCCTGGCTCGCGTTTCACCCACTGCCAGCGTTGCGTGGAATGGTCCTGAGGTGTGTAGACTATTATATGTTCGCGTACGGCCTTAGTAACCTGCTTCTCGATCTTCTGACGAGTTGGATAGTCGGGTAATTCGACATCTGACGATGCCACCTGCTGATACGCGACCATGCCGCGTTTATGTGCGATGGCATCGAGACGATAAGCACGTTCATCTACCGTTACCTCCAGGTTCTCTCCACCATGATCCAACCTAGATCCTCAATGAAGAGTGGCTGTAGATCGAATTCCTCAAGACGTTCTCGAACCTGATCTCTGTTTATCTGTGTAGGCATAGATCTTTCCAGGAACACGCGTTGCGTGAAGAATCATGCAATCCCGTCGATTAACTCAACCTGATTGCAACGTTAGGAATCATATCAGACGACAACTTAATGTAGCACAATTTCGATAAACCTACGGTTGCAGAGACATAAAATGTTATTGACAACGAAAGAATCAATCCGTATTCTCTAACTAGTATAACTTGCTTACTATAATTCTCGTTATAAGAGAAATAAAGATGACAAATACTAGTATCGATAACAAACGATCATACCCGATTGGAAGACTAAGGCTTTCAACGGTATTACAAGACGCGAACGAAGTCATCGAAACCGAGGATGTGGTTAAGGCACTATCGGTGACACGTATCGAAGCCTCCAAGCTATTATCCAGATGGACAGGTCAAGGATGGTTGCGACGCGTAGGGCGTGGGGCGTACGTACCTGTTCCCTTGGATTTACTTGGCAACCGTTATGTTTTGGACGATCACTGGGTACTTGTGCCATCACTTTACGGATCATCCTACATTGGAGGATGGACCGCTGCGGAGTACTGGGACCTGACGGAACAATTGTTTAATGACACAGTCGTGATTACGTCGAATCCAGTTCGACGAAAGCAGCAGATTCGACACGGAGCGCGGTTTCTGTTGTTCCATGTTCACAAGCGCAAGGTGTTCGGCACTAAGACGGTTTGGCGAGGAAGCACAAGAGTGACCCTCTCGGACATTCACCGAACCATTATCGACATGTTGCATAATCCAAAGCTAGGTGGTGGCATACAACATGTGTCGGATTGCCTGGGTGAATACTTGAAGAAGCCCGAACGAAGTGATGAATCGCTGATTGCTTATGCTGAGAAACTGGGAAATGGAGCAGTAATGAAGCGCTTGGGCTTCTTGACAGAAAGGCTTTCCGGTCCATCACAACTCACGAAATGGTGTCAAGAACAAATGACCACAGGTAATGCAAGGCTTGATTCCGCGCTACAATGTACGCGTCTGGTTACAAGGTGGCGGCTGTGGATTCCACCAAGTTGGTAGGTAAATCAAACTGGTATGATCGATAGACGAGAGATCCTGAATGCTGCTGAAGTATCTAATGTCGGCCCCCAAATCGCCGAGAAGGACTACGTCTTGGGGTGGGTACTGTGGGGTATATTCGGGAACGAAGAGCTTGCTGGAAACTGGGTGTTTAAGGGCGGTACTTGCCTTAAGAAGTGTTTCTTCGAGACCTACCGTTTTTCCGAAGATCTGGATTTCACAGTTAAAGATCCGTCTCAGTTGAACGCCAGGTTTCTCGAATCGGTATTCGCCGAGGTTAGCGAAAAGGTCCACGAAGAAACCGGGATTGCGCTGCCGGTTGAATTCAGGCGATTCAAGATCTACGAAAACCAACGTGGTGAGAAAGCCTGTCAGGGGCGTGTCGGATATCGAGGACCGGTATCGCCACGAGGGAACAACGCGCCGAGGATCAAACTCGATCTAATCTCAGACGAACGTATCGCCTTACCTCCTGTTCAAACCCGTATATTCCATCCATTCAGTGACGATCCTGAAAACGGAATCGTTGTGCAGTGTTATGCCTATGAGGAGGTCTTTGCCGAGAAAGTACGTGCCCTGGGTGAGAGAACCCGGCCGCGAGACCTATACGATGTAATCAACCTCTACCGAAATGAGGGTATTCGTCCTGCGGCGAGAGTGCTACTCGATGTGCTACGTTCCAAATGCGAATTCAAAGGAATCGACGTACCAACTTTGGAAATGCTGGAGCCATTCAGACCGGAGCTGGAGGGCTCATGGGAGTCAATGTTGGGACATCAATTACCGGCACTACTCCCAGTGCAACACTTTTGGGATCAACTCGAAGAGTTCTTTCTCTGGTTGTTCGGTGAGCTAATTCCTGAAAGACCTGCTCCGTACACGGGTGAGGAAGGGGAGGAATTGATTCGGGACAGGTATATCTTTAATGCAGTTCCAAGGAGGGCGCGAGCACATCTCGAGGTTATTCGATTTGCTGCCGCCAATCGGATATGTGCTGAATTAGATTACCTGGGTAGGACACGAACAATCGAACCGTATTCGTTGCGACTATCCAGGGCGGGCAACGTTGTACTTCACGCGCATAACGTTGACAAGAATGCCCACAGGAGTTACAGGGTTGATCAGATTGAACGTGCTCGATTGACCAGTACGGCCTTCGTGCCGCGGCACGAGATTGAGTTAACGCCGACCGGGCCATACAAGATAAAACCTACAGCAATGCGCAGGAGTCTATTAGGGTGGCCACGCACCAACTACGAAACCCACGGACCGGTATTCATTCTGGAATGTCCTATGTGCGATCGGCATTTCAAACGTCAGAGGAGGAGGACAACAAAACTCAATCGACATAACGACGAATGGGGTGATCCGTGTCCCGGCCGGTATGGTCACTGGGTTGATACGGAGTATTGAGGGGAACTTTCGAGACCACCGAGGTTCGTACTCAGGACATCTGATTAGTCTTCCGAAATCAACCCCATCGAGCAGATGATCCTTGGCTCAAGTTCTTCGTCGTCTTCCTGTACGATGCAGAGCCGGCCTTCGTCTCGGAGCGCAATAACCAGTTCGGACAGGATTTCGTCTGAAACCCCACTACGTAGTTGTCTGTTTAACGTATCCACCGCAGCCTGCCGCAAGGGATGGCGGTAGATCTCGTCAATCGCTTTGTGTAAAGCGTCAGACTCGAACAAAGTTCCCTGGATGTTGTCGGCGTAGCTCTTAAGCCTTTCGTATGTTCTAAACCTTGCGCCTGACGGCCGACCCAACTGCCCGCCGACACGTTTTTCCGACCTTCGTATATGTTTCGCGGCCTGAGTCACTAGTTCGTGGTGTGTATTGTGACGAACCATCGCCGGTGTATTCGGATCGCATTCGGCTGCACGAAGGATCTCGAACTGACTCTCCGAGATACTTTCACCGTTCCTGTTTACCCACGACAGGGCGTCGTTACCTTGACCAGTCCGCATATGAACAAGTACACCCTCCGGTCGATTCGGGCGTTCATTGTAAGCTTTCGATGAATGAACACCTGACGGAAGATCCTCGATGGTTTTTTTGAGCGACGAATCTGCATCGGTCGCATTGCGCCATATCTGGTACGCATACGAAGATAGATCGACATCCGATTCGTCGTCATCGTCGAGAATACCGGATTTCTCATTGTAAAGGTCGACCACTGTTTTCGTATCCTCATCCTCGAAGAACGCCTCGTCTGTTCCCACGACCTCGGCGTTCTCCTTCAGACGTGTACGTACCCGCGCTCTAAGGCGTATCAAGCGCTCAACACCCTCGACCGGGAGGAATGAATAACAGAGGATTTCTGCTGCCTTCTGGCCAATACGGTCTACTCGGCCTGCCCGTTGAATCAACCGTATGATAGCCCACGGTAGATCGTAGTTTACGACGATAGCACAGTCCTGTAGATTCTGTCCTTCACTGAGCACATCGGTGGAGACAAGGACTCGAATCTCGCCGTGGTCGGTCGCATACTGTCGTTTTTCGTTGCAATCCGGGCTGAATCGCCACGCCAGCGCGGTTGGATCTGCTGAATCGCCTGTGACCGGGGAAGATTCAGAAACGCCACGGACCTTGAGCTGGTTGTCCAGGTATTGCACCGTGTCAGCAAATTGTGAAAAGACCACGACCTTGTGATTCGGGTGTTTCTCCTTCAGGACCTTCTCCAGCGCATCCAGTTTTGCATCCTGCGTCGGTTGCCATGGTCCGGATCTATTGATGAGGTTCGTCAGTGTTTTGGTGTCAGTTGTGAGAACGCTTTTAAGCTCCGTTACGAATAAGTGTGATGGCAACCACCGAAACCGGTTCTTGAACCGACCGGAGTAAAGCTCGTAAATCTCGGCTGCTCTTGTTTTAAAGTCCTCTTCGATATTAAGCCCGGTCACACTGCTTGGGACCTCGTTTTCATCTTCTTCGTCCATATCGAAGATGTTGCCTGTCGCCGAATCCGAATCTTCGTCGTATGACTGTGTATCCAGGATTCCGGTATCCGTTGTCCCAATCGGTAACGGCAGTCCTTGTTCGATGGCGTGAAGAAACACGTAGTTGCGCAGAACATGACGTTCGACCGACAGCATGAAGGAATGGCCACTGCTCTCGAGGCGTTTGAACAGGTTGGTTCGGCAAAATCCCATGAGTCTCTTGCCAGCCCGTGACAGATCTTCGATGATCTTCTTTTCTTCCTGCGAAGGTGCTACGGTCGGTTCCTCCGCAACGTAGTTTCCTAGACCATAGCGAGGAAGTTCAAGGCTGTTGATGGCATCGACCACATCGTCCGAGAATAACCGGGCGTACTGGCTGTCTATTTCGAACTGGACCGTCCTGGGTATACGTGTTGGAAAATAGGATCGACTCCCGTCCTCGAAGGTAAGGTACTTACGGCCATCATTATCGTCAGTGGCAGCATAGTTGTCCTGTATGAAGCTGCGTGTTCTTCGAACGAGGTACAGCCGCATCAGTTCGCGCCAATCGTCCGCGAAGTTGGACTGTTCAAAGGCGGCCAGTGATCGGGCGGGAGCTTGATGACGGCGTATGAATTCCGTTTCGCCGATTTCGCGAAGCATGCGCTCCGGTGATATTCCGAGGTCTTCATGTTCCGGAACGAAGAGTCGTAGCTGGTTGGACAGATCGACGTACGTCTTGTTGTATGGGGTTGCCGACAGCAGGATACACTTACTCTCGTTTTCACTGATGTATTCCCGAATAGCCCTGTATCGCCTACCTTCGCGGTTCCTGAGATTGTGACTTTCATCAATGATTACTACACGATATCGGCGCATCCCGGGCAGTTCGTTTATAGCACGACTGATCGATAACACCCTGGCGCGCAATCGGAATTGCTCCCGGTAATCTTTCCACATGGCCTCCAGATTCTTGGGACAAATGATTAAGGTTTCGAGATTGTGATCGTCCTCGAAAATCCGCGCCAGCGCCGTGGCCATGAGCGTCTTGCCCAATCCAACAACGTCTCCGATGATAACTCCGCCGCGCTTATTCAAATGATGCGCCGCGATCTTTACGGCTGCCGTTTGAAATTCCAGCAGCTTATTTTCGAAATCGTGGGGAATGCGGAATTCGGCGAGTCCCGCCCTGGCTTCCTGCGAAAGATGATACGCCATCTTGAGGTAGATTTGATAGGGAGGTATCAGTTCTTCCCTTGCCCAGCTTGCTTCGATGATCTCAACAAGCTCTTTGGATATATCGATGCACCAGCGATCTTCCCAGCGTGCTTCGAACCACTGAGCTAGTTTCTCGCTGGCATCGTGTTCCATAACATCGACATTTAGTTCTCCCTGTTTGGAGAGTCCGGACAGTGTGAGGTTGCTGCTTCCCAGGTACCCGACGATCGGGTTTATAGGGTCCGGACGAAACAACAGGTAGAGTTTTGCATGCAGCGTGTGCCTGAGGAACAACCTAACGACGACTTTCTTCTCCTTTATCTGTTTGGCAAGCCTTCGTAGTCCCTGTTCATCCGCGTTGCTTGGTGCTCCTGTGGCCAATTGATCTTTGAACTCTTCAGCGAGTTGTTTCTTAAGTTGAATTACCTTCCGGTTGTCCAAGTCCGACTGGCTTTCGGCCAGGCTGCTGGCTGCCCGAAACTCCTCGTGGGGAAGTTGGTGCATTCCCACCAGCAATCGGCAGCAGTGGCCTTCTCCACCACTCCATTTCTCCACGTATTGGTCGATGGATCTCCAGCCACGCAAGTTAAGGTATCCCACGCAGAAGTCTGCACGGTCAGACAACTTCATGGTTTGTGCAAGTGCCGGCAGAAGGGACTGTTCTATGTTATCGAATATCTGAGGCATGTCGGTGTTCCCGAAGAGTTGCTAAAGTCGATTTACAACAGGCAAATTGACCACATTTCGATCAGCAGTCTGAGAGTATGGACGTGTCAGTCCCTAAGCGACGGATCGTAGGGTTGCTTCCGGAACGATTCGAGATCGAACGGAGGGTGATCGGGAGGAATCTTGTCTCTGAGCGAACCAAGGCGGGAGTAATCGATCCGAAAGGGCTTCAGGATGAAACCATCGGGGCTTTCTTTGATTTCAAGTTGGTCGCCCGGACCCACGCCTAGGGCGTCCAGTACGCTAGCCGGGAGTGTGACCTGGCGCTTTGACGAGATTTTCACGATCATTTCAACCTTCTTACCGTACTACCTAGTACTCCCATCCGCACAACCCCGGCACGGGCAGGCGCAGGGTCCGGTCCAGCGCGGACAGCAGTTCGGGGGGACCGTCCAGGTCGTCGGTGACGGCCAGGCCGGTGGCGGGACGGACGCCGAGCCACATACGGGTGAAGGCGCCCACCGAGGCGGTCAGCGTGGGCAGGGCGGGATCGGCGCCGGATTCGGCGCTCGATTCCGGACCGAGCGTGATCACGTACTCCCCACTCAGTCCGCGCCAGGGCGCGTCCGCGTCCAGGTGCTTCTCGATCGGGTCCTTCAGCACGAGGTTGAACCGCGCCGGCGGCCCGTCCAGGCGGGTCTTGGCCATGCAGGCTTCCAGGTCGCAGATCCGGGCCTGCCAGTATCCATCACCCCGGATCAGGGTGTTGAAGGATCCCTTTTCGGACACCATCCTGGCCCGGAAGGGCTGCCTGATCAGGTCCTGGAGTTGCACGTCGGGGGGTTCGACTATTTGAAAAAGCCGGATCTGGTCGCCGAGTGATTTCATGAGCGCGAGCAGTTCCAGGAGCTGGTCCTGGTCCTGGTAGGCGATCATGTAGATATAGCTGGGACCGTGTTCTTCATGGTCGCTGGCCCAGAAGAAGTGGGTCAGTTCGCCGCCGGGACCATCGCAATACCCCAGGAGGAAGGATTTCTCCGCATGATTCAGCTCGACCTGCAGCAACTCCGCGGGATATAACCTGCAGCCGCCGTGGGTAAGCCTGCGGTTCATCATGGCGGCGTGGATCATCTCCCAGTCATCGGCCTTCAGGCGCCTGGGCACGCGGAAGGGACGGTCTACCGTGAGGTCGGCAGGATCGAATCGTACCCTGTGGCCGTAGGGACCCGTGCCGAAGCCCATCAAGTCGTAGAATCCCTGTTCGAACATGGTCAGCGTGCAGATCTCGACGCCGTCCGCGGCGTCCCGGGCGATGCGGTGCGCGGTGACCCGCTGGGCAAGGCGCTGTTTCCGGGCGATGCGGCTGGTCGTTACGCCGACTATGGCGGACATGGAGAGGTCTTCGTCCAGGTACCGGAACGTGCCGCCGGTCGAAGAGGCCTGGCACTCCGCTTCGCCGTTCACTTCGGCCACGTCGGTCCGGGTTTTCTCGAAGAACTGGGGCGCCCACTTGGCCTGTTCGTCGCTGGTGATCCAGTGCACTTCGCGCCAGACCCGGATCATCGCGTCGCGGTCGCGGTCGGCGTCATATGGCCTGATTATCGCCATTCCTCTTCCTTCTACGCTTCGCCGGTGCATTACCTCATGCCCTGAGCTACTCCTCGCCCCGAAGCGTCCGGTGGAGGGCCTCGTTGTCTCTGGCGCCTTCTATTCCTCGCCCGTGATCTACCTCGCGTCCTGAGCTACTCCTCACCCCGAAGCATACGGTGGAGGGTCACGTTGTCGGGCGCGTCCTTGAAGACGTTCCACTCGAGGTAGTAGCCTTCCGGATCGTAGGCGACGAAGGCGCGGTACCGGTCCGTTTCCTCGACCTTCTCCGAGCGCATTTCAAAGGAGCCGTGGCCGCTGACATAGGCGTACCAGTCGTCGATCCGATCCGTCCAGAAAGACATGGTGACGGCCTTCTTCTCCGTGAAGTTGTGCATGCCGCGCGTTTCGTCCACGAGACCCATGTAGCCCGAGGGCGATATGCGGTAGATCTTGGTCCACCCCTGGTCCACGATCAGGTCGAAGCCCATGACTTCTTCGTAGAAGGCCTGGATCGCCGGCATGTCCTTGTAGTAGAACCACACCACGGTCGCCTTGAAACCCAGGCCCGGAGGCACATTGGACGCCCCTTCGGCGGGATAGATGGTCTCGGTCTCGTTCAGCACCGGGATCAGCATCTCGTTCTCGGCGTGCTCGTTGAACCGCTCGAACTCCAGGAGATAACCTTCCGGGTCGATGGCGACGAAACCGTGATGGGGACGCCCCTCGACCGGGTTGTAGGGGAAGCGCATCTCCACGTCCTGGTCCTTCATGTACTCCCACCACTCGTCCAGTTGGTCGGTAATGAGGGCGATGGCGACGGTCTTGGGATCGCTGGCACTGTGCATGCCCATCTCTTCGTCGACGAGAGTGATGAAGGAACTCGGCGCGACGCGGAGGATCTTGGCGAACCCGTAATCGGCCGCCACGGCGAAGCCCAGGGTCTGCGTGTAGAACGTCGTCGCCGCTTCCACGTCGGCGTAGTACAGGAAGACGTTGCTGGCCGTCATGCCGAAATCGTTCATGGGATTCACGGGTGTGGACTCCTCCTCGGGCGGCGCGGGCGTTTCGGACTGGCCGCACGCCGCGGCTATGAGCGCCGCGCAGGCCAGCGCGGCGGTTATCTGACGAACCATGATTCCTCCTTGCGGGGATTTACGGATCGGCCGGGAACTTGCAGTTGCAATATCCGTAACTGCATCTCATTGCGCGTCCACGACGCGGGATTTACGGATCGGCCGGGAACTTGCAGTTGTAATGGCAAACACCGCAAGTGATGGTCAGGTCCTGAAACGCCGAGTCGGCCTCGGCGGCGGAACCGGTCTCCGCGGCGGCAATCAGCGTCTCGGCGCGGATCTGGAAGTCGGAGGCGTAGAACCCGTACCTCGAGGAGTCATACCGCGGCGGCATCGTCGAAATCTCTTCCATGATTTCCTTGAGATGCACTACATCGGCTCCGATCGTCCCCACGGAACTTTCCTCGACCGCCCTGGCGATGCCTTCACAGAGCCGGGCGATCTCTCTCATGTGCTCCTGGCGCGCCTCGGTGTTCGGATCGGGCGGTTCGTTTTCGGCCGGTTCGGCGCCATGACCCTGGCTTTCGCCGCCGCTTTCACCGCCGCAACCCGCCATGGCCAATCCCGAGATTAAAAAGCACGTCAGCGCGGTCATCATGATCCGATAGGAAGGACTCTTCATATAGGTATTCCTCTTCTGAAGAAAGGGAGTTTCCTCGGCGATTCCCGCCGGGAACACACATACATTCCCGGTGGGCATTACGCGTGGGTTCACGCTGGAGCAGACTAAAAGACAGTTCGTTTAACGCACGGATACCGCGTGGACATACGAGCCGATGCGTCCCGTCATGGTAACGCGACCCACTGAATTGTCAACCTGTTTCGATGGAAGATGTGTGGTGCGCCTTATCTGCCAAATTGGCAGTTTTTCGAATCCGAAATATGCCATTTTGTCATATTCAGGCCCGTAATCATCGTGGCATGATGTTTGCATATTACTGTTTTCCAGTACGGAAGAAGTTCAGGCCAATTGAAGCGTACAGGCCGGTTCGTGCGTATAAAGAGGTAAGCAGCCGCGAGACACGGCCGATCGCCCGCCGAATTTGTAGCATTACGCAGGCGCGGCAACCGAACGGCCGCCGCTCGCGGACGCGGAACAAAGGCAGGGAAAGCGAGGTAGAACATGGCTGAAGTCAAGGCACTCCAGGAAATTCAGACGAACCTGCAGGGGGACTCGGTGATCGAGTCCATCGCCGTGTTGCCCGTGCGCAACCTGGTCGTGTATCCTCACATGGCCGCGGCACTGGTGGCCGACCGGCCGGGTTCCGTCAAGGCGCTGGACGAAGCGCTGCAGCAGGACAAGATGGTCATGATCCTGGCGCAGCGGGACCCGGAGACGGATCAGCCCGCGCCTGACGATCTCTACAAATACGGTACGCTGGTCCGGATCTACAAGATGATGAAGCTGCCGGAGGACAGTCTCCACGCGGTTGTCCACGGGGTCTCGCGCGCCCGGGTGACGGAGGTGCTTGAAACGGAGCCCGTCATGCGCGTCCGGGTGAAGCTCCAGGCGGAGCGCCAGGACGAATCCATGGAGGGCAAGGCCCTGGCTCACAACCTGGCGGAGCAGTTCCAGCGGCTTATAGAACTGGTCCCGACCATGTCCGAAGAGTTGCGGATACCCCTGCTCAACCTGGAAGACCAGCCGTCCAAGATGGCCGATTTCATTGCCTTCAACCTGAAGCTGTCCCTTGAAGACCAGCAGGCCATGCTGGAGCTGAGCGACGTCGGGGACAGGCTGAAGGCGCTGACTTTCCTGATCGCCCGGGAGATCGAGGTGGCGGAGACGGGCAGCCGCATACAGTCCCAGGTCGAGGACAAGATGGGGAAGACCCAGCGCGAATACTATCTCCGCGAGCAGATGAAGGCCATTCAGCGGGAACTCGGCGAAGACGGAGACGCCCACGGCGAGGAACTAAAGGATCTGCGCGGGAAGATCGAAGAGGCCGGCATGCCGGACGAAGCGCGGACTGAGGCGGAACGCGAGCTCAAGCGGCTGGAGCGCATCCCGGCCATCTCTCCGGAGTATTCGACGCTGCGGACCTACCTCGAATGGCTGTCGGAGCTGCCCTGGTCCGTTTCATCGGATGATCAGCTGGACATCGAACGGGCCCGGGAGATCCTGGACGAAGACCACTACGGCCTCGAGAAGATCAAGGACCGCATCCTCGAGCACCTGGCCGTGCGCAGCCTGAAGCCGGACCTGAAGGGTTCCATCCTGTGCTTCGTCGGACCGCCGGGGGTGGGCAAGACCTCGCTGGGCAAATCCATCGCCCGCGCCCTGGGCCGCCGGTTCGTGCGCATTTCGCTGGGCGGCGTGCACGACGAGGCGGAGATCAGGGGCCACCGCAGGACCTATATCGGCGCGCTGCCTGGCCGCATCATCCAGAGCATCCGCAAGGCGGGCACCAACAACCCGGTCTTCATGCTGGACGAAATCGACAAGCTCGGGCGGGATTTCCGGGGAGATCCTTCCTCGGCCCTGCTCGAAGTGCTCGACCCGGAGCAGAACGACACCTTCACCGATCACTACATCGATCTGCCCTTCGACCTGTCCAACGTCATGTTCGTGACCACGGCCAACATGCTGGCCGGCATCCCGGAGCCGCTGCGCGACCGCATGGAAGTCATCGAGCTGTCGGGATACACGGAAGAGGAGAAGATCGAGATCGCCCGGCGCTACCTCGTCCCGAGGGAACTGGATACGCACGGGCTCTCCACCGAGGACGTGGTTTTCGACGATCGCGCGATCGGCCGGATCATTGCCGACTATACCCGGGAGGCGGGTCTGCGCAATCTGGAACGCAAGATACGCACGGTGGCACGCAAGTCGGCCCGTTCGGTCGCCGAAGGGCAGGCTCCCCCCTTCCCGGTCTCCGAAGATGAGCTTCACCGGTACCTGGGCCCGCCCGAGTACTTCTCCGAGACCGCGGAGCGCACCGGAGACCCCGGCGTGGCGATCGGCCTGGCCTGGACCCCGGCCGGTGGCGAAATCATGTTCGTCGAAGCCAGCAAGATGGCCGGCGGCAAGGGCCTGACGCTTACGGGCCAACTGGGCGACGTGATGAAGGAATCCGCCCGGGCCGCCCTGACCTATGTCCGGTCGCACGCCGCGGACTGGCAAATCGATCCGGCGTTCTTCGACAGGCACGACATTCACATCCATCTGCCCGTGGGCGCCATTCCCAAGGACGGACCTTCCGCCGGCGTAGCGCTCGTGACGGTGCTGACCTCCCTGCTCACGGGACGGCCGGTCCGGAACGACCTGGCCATGACCGGTGAGGTCACCCTCCGCGGCAAGGTCATGCCCGTCGGCGGCATCAAGGAGAAGGTCCTCGGGGCGATGCGGGCCGGCATCACCACCATCATACTGCCCCGCAGGAACGAGAAAGACCTGGACGACGTGCCCGCGGCCGTAAAGGAGAAGCTCGGCTTCTGCCTGGTCGACCGCATCGACCAGGTCCTGGAACTGGCGCTCATGGACGAACCCGTCGACGATGAGCCCGTCGACACACCGGAAAGCGACGGGACATGGGCGGAGAGCCTGGAAGGCGGGGTAACGGTTGCGACCCGGGACGCGAATCTGAACTGAGCGGCCACGGCGGGCGCATGGCGACGGCGGGCGCATGGCGACGGCGAGCGAAAACCGGGAAGGTGAGGGGCGAATCCAGCCGGTAACCGTCCTGTGTTCGATGCGGGCATGGCTCAAGACGCGGGGAAGAGGCAGGTCTCAGGAAGGCTTAAACGATTGACGCCGGGAAGCGCGCCCGGTATTATGCATAGTCGAATCATGCAGGACTCTGATCGTATAGAAAGGGAGATTGGCATGACGGAGAAAAGAAAGTTCGGCGGCCTCACCGGCGCGGCACTGCTCATCACGGGCATGGTGCTCGGTGGGCTGTTCATATCAAACTGGGACGCTTCCGTCGTCGAACGGGACGAATACCGGTCGATCACGCCGGTCGTGGCCGCGGATCAGCGGTCGCTTCAGGAATTCAGCGAGACTTTCGCGGGTATCGCTGAAAAGGTAAAGCCTTCGGTGGTGCTGATACGGAGCAAACGCGTGGCCAGACAGGCGCAGCAACGGTTCTGGAACCCCTGGGAAGAGTTTTTCGGCGGCGGACCGCAGCGCGATAGCCAACCCCGACCTTTCCGGGGCCTGGGATCCGGCGTCATCGTATCGGAAGACGGCTACATCCTGACGAACAACCACGTGGTGGAGGGGGCTGACGAACTGACGATTCAGTTGTCTGACGAGCGCGAGGTGGAAGCGGAGATCGTCGGCCTGGACCCCCGCACCGATCTTGCCGTCATCAAGGTCGGTTTAGGCGATCTTCCCGTGTTGCCCTTCGGGGACTCCGACAAGCTGCGCGTGGGCGAATGGGTCATGGCCGTGGGCAATCCCTTCGGGTATAACCACACTGTCACGGCGGGCATCGTCAGCGCCAAGGGCCGGAGCAGGGTGCTTCCGCGGGACCAGAACACCTACGAGAACTTCATCCAGACCGACGCGGCCATCAATCCCGGGAACAGCGGCGGCGCCCTGGTCGACCTCGACGGTAATCTCATGGGCGTCAACACGGCCATCGCTACCAGGACGGGCGGATACCAGGGCATCGGTTTTGCGATTCCGGCCAACATGGCCCGGAAGATCATGACCCGGCTGGTCGAGGACGGGCGCGTCACGCGCGGTTACCTGGGTGTAATGATCAGGAACCTCGATGAGGTCGTGGCGGAGTCCATGGGGATCGAAAGCACAGTCGGTGTGCTCATCGAAGGAATCACGGACGACGGACCGGCGAAAGATTCCGATCTCCAGCGGGAAGACGTGGTCATTGCCCTGAACGGGAAGGAAGTGGAGGATACGGACGACCTTCGCAACCGGATCGCGGATATGGCACCGGGCACGGAAGTCGAACTCGATGTGATCCGCGACGGAGCGCCGAAGAATGTTACCATAAAACTGGGCGAGTTGCCCGATGGCGATCCCACGCGCACCGCGTCGAGAGAGGGTTCGCCGAAGAGTCCTGCGTCCAATCTCGGCATCGACGTAATGGATGTTGCCCGGGAATGGACCCGCTATTACGAATCGGGGTCGGGTGTGGTGATTGCACAGGTACGCTCGGGCAGCGTAGCCGAGGACAAGGGGCTTCGCCGGGGCGACCTGATTCGCGAGGTGAACGGCGGTCCGGTGTCCAGCGTACAGGAATTCCTGGCCGTTGTCCGGGAGTTCGATGCCGGGCAGGCCATCCGGTTCCGGATACAGCGCGGCAGCGCGCAATTCCTGGTGGGCCTGCGGATCCCCGAAGAATAACACAGGGGCGGCGTGTCCTGCTTGCACGCCACGCGTCCCACATCAGCGGAATATCGATCGACACTTCAGAAAACGCGGAGCGCCTTCCGCGTTTTCTTCATAATGGGCCTTTCACCCGACGGGTATGGGTACCCGAATCGGTACGGCCGGGGTACGTACTTCCAGATGAAACCTCCCGTAGCGCTCGTAATCCTGGACGGCTGGGGCATGGGTCCCCGAAGCGATGCCAACGCCGTCCTGCTGGCGGATACGCCGAACTTCGACAGGCTGTGGCGACGGTATCCCCGCACCCTGCTGAGCGCGTCAGGCGAAGACGTGGGGCTGCCGCCGGGGATCATGGGAAACTCGGAAGTCGGCCACCTCAACCTGGGCGCCGGAAGAGTGGTGCGGCAGGAAGTAAGCCGGATCAACGGAGCCATCGATGACGGCTCCTTCTTCGAGAACGCCGCGTTTATCGAAATGCTGAAGTGGCTTCGGGAAACAGGAGGCCGGCTTAACCTGCTCGGCCTCACGTCGGACGGCCTGGTCCACAGCGCCGAAAGGCATTACCTGGCGCTGCTCGAACTGGCCGGGCGCCAGGGTGTGACAGGCGACCGCGTCCTGGTGCACGCTGTCCTGGACGGGCGGGACACGCCGCCGCAGAGCGCACCGGGCTACCTCCGGACGCTCCAGGAAGCCGTCGACCGGCTGGGCGTGGGACGCATCGCGACCGTGACCGGGCGATACTACGCCATGGACCGGGACAACCGGTGGGAGCGCGTGCGCAGGGCCTACGAACTCTTCACAGAGGGCAGGGGCAGCCGGGCCGGCACCGCGGAGGAAGCCGTCCGGGCGGCCTACGCCCGGGGCGAAACAGACGAGTTCGTCGCACCCACCGTCGTGGCACCGACGGAAGACAGTTCCACGAGCGTGATCGCGGACGGCGACGGACTGATCGTGTTCAATTTCCGGGCCGACCGCGGCCGGCAGATCGTTCGACCCTTTATCGAGCCGGCCTTCGACGGATTTCACCGCGGGACCGTGCCGGATGTGCGCGTCGTCACCATGACGCCCTACGATGCGCGTTTCGACGTACCCTGCGCCTTTCGCCCCCCGGAGCGCATGCGCGGGATCCTGGGCGAGACGATCAGCCTGGCCGGCCAGCGGCAGCTGCGCGTGGCGGAAACCGAAAAGTACCCCCACGTCACCTATTTCTTCAACGGCGGCGACGAACAACCCTTCCAGGGCGAAGACCGGATCCTGGTTCCCTCGCCGCGGGACGTCGCCACCTACGACGAAAAACCCGAAATGAGCGCGCCCGAGGTCGCGGCGCAGGTTTCCCGGGCCCTCCGCGGCGGAGAATACGACTTCGTCCTGGTGAATTTCGCCAACCCGGACATGGTGGGGCACACGGGCTCGCTCCCGGCGGCTGTCGCCGCGGTGGAGACGGTGGACCGTTGCCTCGGCGAGGTGATGGATGCGATCGAATCGACCGGCGGCGGGGCGATCGTCACGGCGGATCACGGCAACGCGGAGGTGATGGTGGATCCGGAAACGCGCACGCCTCATACGGCCCACACCACGAATCCCGTGCCGCTCATGCGCGTGGGCGGGAACTCCCAAAAAGCCGAGCTGCGGACCGGAGGCCGGCTGGCGGACGTGGCGCCGACCGTGCTGTCCATGATGGGCATCCCCCGACCGGAGTCGATGTCGGGCACGGACCTGGCCGGGGACCATGCACAACGCGGCGGCCATGCCTGTCACGCACGGCCGGAGGCGATGTCAGGCACGGACCCGGCGGCGGATGCGGGCAGGAACAGTGAGGGGACGGACGAGGCATGAAGCGGGAATTGGTCATAGGCGTCGATCTGGGCGGGACAAACGTCAACAGCGCCGTGGTGGGTGACGGCGGCCGCATATCCCACCGGGCCTGGCAGTCCATATCGGGCAGCCGTACCGCCGGCGAGGTGATCGACCGCCTGGCGGCCTGCGTCGAAATGACCATGGATTCATGCGGACGAGACCGGGTGGCCGGAGTGGGTGTGGGTACGCCGGGCCTGATCATAGAGGACACCGGCACGGTGGTTTACGCGCCCAACGTGCCGGAGTGGGTGGATCTTCCCCTCCGGTCGATTCTCCGTGACCGGCTGCGCCTGCCCGTGACGATCGAGAACGACGCCAACGCGGCGGCTATCGGCGAGCACTGGGTCGGTGGCGCCTCCGGTCACGCCAACATCGTATGCATCACGCTCGGGACGGGCGTGGGCGGTGCGATCATCATGGACAACGAAGTATGGCGGGGCTCCAACGGCGCGGGCGGCGAGATCGGCCATATGACCGTCGTGGAGAACGGAAGGATGTGCGGCTGCGGCGCGCCGGGCTGCCTGGAAGCCTACGCCTCGGCGACGGCCATCGCCGGCCGGGCGAGGGAGCTGCTGCGAAGCGGGCGCCAGAGTATCCTGACGGAAATGGCCGATGGCGACCTCGACCGCATCGACGCCGCGATGATCGCCGAGGCGGCCCACCGGGGAGACGAGACGGCGTGCGAGGTGATGCACCGGTCCGCCACGCTGCTGGGCACGGCCGTGTCCAGCCTCACCAACCTGCTCAATCCTGAACTGATCGTAATCGGAGGGGGCGTCATCAAGGCGGGCGATCTGATCTTCGACCCCGTCCGCGCCGAGGTGGCCCGGCGGGCCTACAAGTGGTCGGCCAGCATACTCCGGATCGTGCCTGCCCAACTAGGTGACGACGCCGGTATCATCGGCGCCGCCCGGCACTTCATGCAGTCCCGTTCCTCGATCTCCTGAACCGTCCTCGCGGAAGACGACGGTCCGGTGCTAGCAGCTCGGCTCTGTGGATGCGCCGGCCTGGACGATCTCCTTATGGGTCTGCAGAATCAGCTCCAGGGCATTGACCACGGACTCGAATTGCTCCAGGTCCCATTTGCCGGCTACTCTTAAAGCCGCCTCCCTGGCAACCCGCCAGAACCGCTCCGTGGCTTTCTGTCCCTGCTCCGTCAACTCGCAGACGACCACCCTTCTGTCCTTCGGATCCCTGGCGCGAGTCACCAGGTCCTTGCTCTCCAGCCGGTCTACGATCGAGGTCGTGGCGGCCAGGGTATTCCTCAGATAGTAGGAGATCATCCCCATGCGCGTCGGACCCAATTGTTTCAGCAAGACCAGGGTATTGAACTGGGAAATCGACAGATCCATGCCCTGCCACTCATGCAGACGGCCGCTGTACATGATCCGGTTGATTTCCTCTACAGCATCCAGGTAGCGGGTTGAAACCTGATTCCTGCGTTCGTCATCCACGTTCATCCACCCGGTATCAGCCAAGTAGTTACGATTCTCAACTAATCTGTGTAAGAACTATATAATATAGTAATATTTGTCAAATTAAACTTTTGGCTCCTGGAGTGGCCTCTTGCAGACGCGCTCATGTGCCGTTCCAGGACGCGCTCATGTGCCGTTCCAGGACGCGCTCATGTGCCGTTCCAGGCCAAGCGATGGCGGGTTTCGGTTCATGCCGGCCGGATGGGAGACCATCACGATCAAGCCGTTTCCGGCGTGTCTGAGGGTGTTCGCTTCGCGGGTGAGTATGGGCAGGAACGCCCGGTAACAGGAAGACCGCCTTTTCCGCTCGACGGTCCGGTACTTGCTGATCAGCCTGGGATTGAAACTGCCTTGGAGATTACGGCGGGATTACGGCGGGGCCGGGACGCCCCTGTTTGTCGTCCTGGCGGACTTCCATTTCTGAGGGAAAGACGAAGGCATGGCCGGACACGGGAAACATGGTACCGGCTCCGTGCTAAGCTATCGAGGCAACGGCTTTACGAGTCTTCGGATGTTCGAGGCACCGGCTATTTCTTAAAACGCTGATCTGCCCTGTCTGCATCAGATAAACCTTGTCCTATGGCTTGTCTTTCAACTGGCTCGAAACGACCGATGCCTGAACTTCCTTTTCCGCCCTCCATAACAGTTCCAGGGACTCCACCACCGATTCGAATTGGTCTAAATCCCACTTCTCGGCCACCTTGTTCGCACGAATCGCGGCAAGATGCATGAACTGCTCCGTGGCCTTCCTGCCGCGTTTGGTCAATTCACAAATAACCACTCTCCGGTCATCCGGATCCGAACTTCTTCGAAGGTATCCCTTGCCAACCAGGTGGTCTACGATATTGGACGTATGCGACAGCTTGCTACCCAAGTGACTTGCCAGGGTACCCATCCGGGCGGGTCCGTAATAATCAAGCAGAACCAGGGTGTCGATATGGTGCGCATTCAGATCCAGTTTCTTCAGTTCGTCCGAACGTCCACTGTACATCAGGCGATTCAGATGTTGGATCACGCATACGAACCGGTCTGTCAACTTCCCTCTGCGGTTTTCTCCTGTTAATACGCTCATACCCGCTAATCCTTGATACGCGTTCAACTATCCGTTATGACTGCTGCCGGACTCAGGGTTGATGCCGATCATCGGTTGACAGATGACCGGAATGAGATCGATCATTACGGACAGTTTGTTAAGTATAGTTAAATATGGTTAAGTATAACGGAAATAGTGTGACCCGTGTGTGAACAATACGCTCCTTAAAGGGTATATTGTGCGAACAACTCGCTTTACCGATGGGACCTGCCGGGATGCCCACCAATACCGTCGAGATGTCCACCAATACGATGATACGCGCATGCAGTAACGCGGTTGCGGTATGGGCACGAGATTGGCAAAACCCTCAAACTCCCCGTAAATACGGAGCCTTCGTGAATTTGACTGATTTATCGCTTGACTTTGTATTGTACAATTGTACAATATATAAATGGAGGTTTCGGCGTGAATATGGTCATCGACACATCGGCGATTATCGCTTCCGTATTGCGGGGTCCGGAAAGAGACCTGCTAGCGAAGGCCGCTTCGGGGCATGCTCTCATTGCGCCGGACTTCATCCGATGGGAAGTCTGCAATACCTTTTCCGTCATGGTCCGGCAGAAAGCCATCGACGCCCGTGAGGCGCGCACGACGATGGAGATCCTCGATAACATTCCCTTGCGTTACGTGGACGTGGACATGGCCAGCGTCCTCACGATCGCGTCCCGGTTGAAGGGGGTGGCGGCCGACGCTTTTTTTCTGGAGACCGCCCTCCGGTACAACGCCCCCCTGTTGACGCTGGACCGTTCGTTGGCCCGCGCCGCGGGGTCACTCGGAATCGAAGTGGTTCGCCTGGAGGATTGAGGGAGTTCCGCGATGGACGTCTATACCTATTCTGAAGCCAGGCAGCATCTGTCGAGCCTGCTCGACGAGGCCGAATCGACGGGAAAGGTCATCATCCGCCGGAAGGATGGCCGAAGGTATGCCGTCGTCCCCGAACTGCCTCCCGCTTCGCCGCTGGATGTCCCGCTGGCCGGGACGGACCTCACGGCGAAGGAGGTAGTCAAACTCGTGAGACGCCAGCGTATCAGAGGCAAGAGGTGGGGTCGCGATTCGGAAAAGTAAGCGGCTTGGGGACCCGGTTGGACCCTGCCCGGGCACGGCAAGGCGCGTTTTCGGTTGCGTATCCGCCGTGATATGCATAGATTACCCGTGTTGAGCGTTGTTCATTTCCGGGAGAATCCGTTCATGATCAGGCGATTCACCATCCTCATCCTCTTCCTCGCGCTGTCGTCTCCGAGCACGGCGGTCGGCGCCACGGCCGGCCTGTGTATGACGGAAAGGTCCGTGTCGCCAAACGGGATGCCGGCGGAAGGCGCGCATGCGTGCTGCGCGACGGCCGAGGCACCGGAAACTTGCGAAGCGGGGATGCTGGCCATGTCCTGCTGCAGCCTCGAACCGGCTCCGTACCAGGAGACCGGCGCGGGTGCGCTCCCTGCGTACTCTCTCGTCCAACCTGATCAGCCGGATTTGTCAACACCGCTGCGGGGTCCTCACGCGGCCGAACCGGAGGTCCATGTCTCCAGGGTTTCACCGGAGATGGATACCACCCGGTCCCCGCCACCCTTGCGCACGCTCTTCTGCACCTACCTCATTTAATACCCCGCTCTGATTCCGTTGGGCACCAACGCGTCGTGCGACAGACACGACCGTAGCGGGCATCTTGTATCCGGGTTAATCGTGCAGCCGGACAGGAGGTGTCTCGTTGTCCGGGCCGCCCGACGATTCCTGTCGTGATATCCGCGAGTCGCAATGTGCTCAAATGTCGCACCAGGATGCGTTCCAATGTCGCGCCGGGAATCGCTATATAGTAGCACGCACGGCCCGCAACGACTAATAACAAACGATCCATATCAACCCAAGGAACTGGCCTATGTCCGTATTCCTACGATACGCGGGCGTTTTGGTCGCGATCATCGTCACTTCAATTGCCGTCCTGGCTGTCGCCGTCCAGCCGGCCCGGGCCCAGACGCCGCGGCTCGAGGCCCTGGTCGCCGAGGCCCTGGACCGCAACCCGGCCCTTCAGGCGGCCCGTCATCGCCGCGACGCGGTGGAGCAGGAGGAGCCCCAGGTCACCTCGTACCCGGACCCGGCGTTTACGTACACGCGGTGGCTTTCCTCGCCGGAAACGCGCGTCGGACCGCAGAGAAACGTGCTGGCTTTCGGCCAGAAGATCCCATACCCGGGCAAACTGAGCCTGCGCGGAGCCATGTCGGGCGAGAAAACGGCCGCCGAAACAGCCCGCATGCAGTCGATCGCCCGCGACATCACCCACGAAGTGAAGCGCGTCTACTACGACCTTTACCGGGTAGACCGGTCCCTGCGCATCCTAGACGATTACCTCGTCATGCTGGAGACCTTCACCGGCGCCGCGGAGGAGAAGTACGCGACCGGGGGCGGTACGCAGGCGGACGTGCTCAAGTCCCACGTGGAAGTGTCGGAAATCCTGAAGCGGCGCATCGCGCTGGAGGGCGAGCGCGTCGCCCTCGCGGCCCGTCTCAACGCAGTGTTGAGCCGCCCGTCCGATACCGCCGTCGACCAGGTGGCGGCTATAGACACCACGAGATACGCCCGACCCAAATCCCTGGTGGTCGAAAGGGCGCTTGCCGTCCGGCAGGAACTGGTGGCGGTCGACGCCCGGATCCGCCGGAACGAACTGGGCGTGCGGCTCGCCCGCCTCGCCAGCCGACCGGATTTCACGGTGCAGGCATCCTATATCACCGTCCCCAGGGTCGGGGGCAATGCCGTGTCCGACGCGGGGAAAGACGCCTTAGGCGTCATGTTGAACGTGAACCTGCCCCTGTTCAGGAAACGCATCCGGGCCGAAGAGCAGGAGGCCGTGGCGCGGGTGGAAGAAAGCCGTTACATCAGGAAGAACATCCAGGATACCGTCGCGGCGGAGGTCGCCGAGGCCTACGGGCGGCTGCGCCACTCCGGACGGGCCCTGGCCGTCTACGAGCAGGGCCTGATCGCCCAGGCGGAAAACAGCGTGCTGGCGACGCTGGCCGCGTACCAGACGGGACAGATGGACTTCCTGGATCTGCTCGACGCGGAACGCATGGTGCTGCGCACCCGGCTCGGGTACGTGGCGGAAACGGCGAACTACCGTAAGTATTTGAGTCTGCTGGAAAGAGCCGCCGGGGGTTCGCTCCCGTAGGCGCAGGAGGTAAACCATGAGCATCATCAGACGAATACGCGGCCGCGTATACCGGACGCTGCTCCTCGTGCTGCTGGTTGTCGTTCCGGTAGCCATAGCCGGGGGATGCGGCGACTCCGAAACGACCGTTCCGGAGAGCGACGGCGCCGAAACGGCGCAGACCCAGCTCTGGACGTGCGGCATGCACCCGAACGTCATCGCAGAAGAACCTGGCCAGTGCCCCATCTGCGGGATGAACCTCACGCCGGTCAAACGCACGGACGAAGTGGAGGAGCCGGCGGCCGACGGCGCGGGCAGTGAATCCGAAATGGATCACGCGGGCGAACATGGTGAAATGGCCGCGGCATCCACGGACGAATCCGCGCGCACATCCCGCGACGCCGCCATCGTGATCGACCCGGTCACCATTCAGAATATCGGCGTGCAGACCGCGCCGGTCCGGGAGCGTCCGCTGACCCGGTCCATTCGGACCGTAGGACATCTCGACTACAACGAGGAGCTGTTCTCCCGGATAAACGTCAAATACCCCGGGTGGATCGAACGGCTGTACGTGAACGAGACGGGGCAGCAGGTACGCGCGGGCGATCCCCTGCTGGACATCTATTCTCCGGAACTGGTGGCGGCGCAGGAAGAGTACCTCCTGGCCTTTCAGAACCTCAGGAACCTGGAGGGCAGCGAGTTCGAGACCATCGCGAAAGGCGCGGTGTCGCTGCTGGACGCCTCGCGGCGCCGGCTGCTCTACTGGGACGTGACCGAAGCGCAGATCCGGGAGCTGGAAGCGCGCGGCGCGATCACCCGCACGCTGACCATCTACGCGCCGTCGAACGGAATCGTCGTGGAACGCATCGCCGAACTGGGCATGCGCGTCACGCCCGGCATGGATATGTACCGCATGGCCGATCTGTCCACCATCTGGGCCTTCGCCCACGTCTACGACGCGGACGCCCCGTGGCTGAGTCCGGGGCTGACAGCCGAAATGGAGCTTCCCTACAATCCCGGAAAGGTCTATCGCGGCAGGATCGACTACATCTATCCCTACCTGGACCAGGCATCCCGGGATATCAAGATCCGGCTGGTGTTTCCCAACCGGAATCTCGAACTGAAACCCCAGATGTACGCCAACATCCGGCTTTCCGCGCGGGGCCAACGGCCCGTGCTCGTCATCCCGGGCAGCGCTGTGATCCGCAGCGGCGAGCGCGACGTGGTCTTCGTAGCCCTCGACGGGGGGAGATTCGAACCGCGCGAGGTAACCCTCGGCATGGAGGGGGAGGACGGCTACGTGCAGGCTGCGAGCGGTGTCAGCGCGGGAGAGCAGGTCGTGACGTCGGCCCAGTTCCTCATCGATTCGGAAAGCCGGCTCCAGGATGCGATCCAGAAAATGCTCGACCACCGGATGATGCATTGACCGGACCGCACGGACCGCACGGACCGCACGGTGTGCGCGGACTGTCTGGATCTACCAGCGTGTCCAGGCCGTCCAGGCTGTCCAGGCCGGCAGGGCCGTCCAGGCCGTCCGGGCCGTCCGGAACATAAAGAGGTTCAATATGTTACAACGCATAATCGAATATTCCGTGAAGAACCGGTTCCTGGTGATCCTGGTGACGGTGCTGCTCATCGCGGGCGGGACCGTGGCCCTGGTGGAGATCCCGCTGGACGCCATCCCCGACCTCTCGGACGTGCAGGTGATCGTCCTGACCGAGTATCCCGGGCAGGCGCCGCAGGTGGTGGAGGACCAGGTAACCTATCCCCTGACCACTGCCATGCTCGCGGTGCCCTACGCGAAGACGGTCCGCGGATACAGCTTCTTCGGGCTCAGTTTCGTGTACATCATCTTCGAAGACGGCACGGATCTCTACTGGGCCCGCAGCCGCGTGCTGGAGTACCTGAGCTACGTGACCGACCGCCTGCCGCCGGGCGTCAATCCCAGTCTCGGACCCGACGCCACGGGCGTAGGCTGGGTCTACCAGTACGTCCTCCGCAGCGACCGGCACAACCTGGCGGAGCTAAGGAGCATCCAGGACTGGTTCCTCCGGTACGAACTGACTTCGGTAAACGGCGTTTCCGAGGTGGCCGGCATCGGCGGTTTCGTCAAACAGTACCAGGTGGAGGTCGATCCCAACAAGCTGCTGATCTACGGCATTCCGCTCAACCGGATCAAGACGGCGATTCAGCGGAGCAACAACGACGTGGGCGGCCGGGTCGTCGAAATGGCGGAAGCCGAATACATGGTCCGCGGCCTGGGGTATATCCAGTCCGTCGAAGACCTGGAGAACGTCACCCTGGGGGTCGACAGCTACGGCACGCCCGTTCTGCTGCACCAAGTCGCCCGGGTCACGACGGGGCCGGAGCTGCGGCGCGGGCTGGCGGAATGGAACGGCGAGGGCGAGATCGTCGGCGGCATCATCGTCATGCGGTACGGCGAGAACGCCATGGAGGTCATCTGGAACGTCGAGGAGAAGCTGGAGTCGCTCAAGTCGGGCCTGCCGGAGGGCGTGGAGATCATCACGGCCTACGACCGGTCGAACCTGATCGAACGGGCCATCGACAACCTGAGCGACAAACTCCTGGTAGAAAGCCTCATCGTCGCCCTGGTCTGCATCATCTTCCTGGTCCACTTCCGCTCGGCGCTGGTGGTCATCCTCACCCTGCCGATCAGCGTGCTCGCGGCCTTCCTAGTCATGTCCTGGCAGGGGATCAACGCCAACATCATGTCCCTGGGCGGGATCGCCATCGCCATCGGCACCCTGGTGGACGCCGCCATCGTCATGATCGAGAACACCCACAAGCACATGGAGCGGGACCGCGGGAAGAAGGACCACTGGCGGATCGTGCTCGACGCCACGAAGGAAGTGGGCCCGTCCCTCTTCTACTCCCTGCTGATCATTACGCTGTCCTTCGCCCCCATCTTCGCCCTGCAGGCCCAGGAGGGGCGCCTCTTCAAGCCGCTGGCCTACACCAAGACGTACACCATGGCCGCGGCCGCCCTGCTGGCGATCACCTTCGTGCCGGTCGTGATGGGCTACCTGGTCCGGGGCCGGATCCTGCCGGAACGCAGGAATCCCCTCAGCCGCCTGCTGGTGTTTCTCTACCGTCCCGTGATCCGGGCGGCGATCCGCCTGCGGTGGCTGGCCATCGCCGTAGCGGTGATCGCCCTTTCCGCGACGTGGTATCCGCTACAGCGGATCGGGTCGGAGTTCATGCCGCCCCTCTACGAGGGCGACCTGCTCTACATGCCGACCACGGATCCCGGCATTTCGATCACAAAGGCCCGCCAGTTGCTGCAGCAGACCGACAAGATCATCCGATCGTTCCCGGAAGTGGAACAGGTCTTCGGCAAGGTGGGAAGGGCCGACACGGCGACCGATCCGGCGCCGCTGTCCATGATCGAAACCACCATCATGCTCAAGCCCGAGGAGGCGTGGAGACCGGGCATGACCCGCGAGGGGCTCGTGGAGGCGCTCAACGACGCCATCCAGTTTCCGGGCCTGACCAACGCCTGGACCATGCCCATCCGCACCCGGATCGACATGCTGTCGACGGGCATCCGGACCCCGGTGGGCGTCAAGCTGATGGGAGACGACCTGGCCGTGCTGTCGGACCTGGCCCAGCAGGTCGCAGTGGAACTCGGTGAACTGCCGGGCACGCTCAGCGTCTTCCCCGAGAAAACCCTTGGGGGAAACTACCTCGATTTTGAAATCGACCGAGTCGAGGCGGCCCGCTACGGGATGACCGTCGGCGACGTGCAGGACATCATCATGTCGGCGGTCGGGGGCGTGGAAGTGACCCATACGGTCGAGGGCCTGGAGCGCTACCCGGTGAACATCCGCTATGCCCGGGAGTTGCGCGACGACATATCGGACCTCAGACGCATCCTGATCCCGACGCCATCGGGGGCGCAGATCCCCATCAGCCAGGTGGCCGACATACGGATCCGCAAGGGACCGTCCGGCATCAAATCGGAGAACGCCCGGCCCACGGCCTGGGTATACGTCGATCTCCGGGATACGGACATCGGCGCCTACGTCGATACCGCCCGGCAGCATATCGCGGAGCGCGTCTCGCTCCCCGTAGGGTACAGCATGGTCTGGAGCGGACAGTACGAATACCTGGAACGGGCGCAGCGCCGGCTCCAGATCGTCGTACCGGTCACCCTGGCCATCATTCTCCTGCTGCTCTATATGAACTTCAGGAACGTCGTGGACAGCATGATCGTCATGCTGTCGCTGCCCTTCGCGCTGGTGGGCGGCGTGTGGCTGATGTACCTGCTGGACTACGACTTCAGCATCGCGGTGGGCGTCGGGTTCATCGCGCTGGCCGGCGTGGCGGCGGAAACGGGGGTCGTCATGCTGCTCTATCTCAAGCAGGCGTACCAGGAACGGATAAGCCGCAACGCATTAAACACCCGGCAGGATCTCTACGAAGTGGTCATGCACGGGGCCGTGGAACGGGTGCGGCCCAAGATGATGACGGTGGCGGCCACCATGGCCGGGCTGATGCCCATCATGTGGGGGACCGGCACGGGTTCGGAGGTCATGCAGCGTATCGCGGCGCCCATGGTGGGCGGCATGGTGACTTCCACGGTACTCACGCTCGTGGTCATCCCGGTCATCTACTACATGATCAGATCGTGGGGATTGCGGAAGGCGTAGAGGGGATTTGCGTTACGGGAATCGAGCCGCGGCACCGAACTATAACCGGAATGTGGTGATCGGCCGGGTCTAATTACCTACAAAGAACCGCGCGACAATAACTCATTTCCGCCCGCGGACGTACGCCTGGAAATCCAGGTGGCGCAGGTAGACCTCGATGCACCGCCGCCCGGTGACGCAGAGATCCAGCTCGGCGAGCGCCCGGGCGGGATCGATGTACCGGATGGCCTGGCCTTCGCCCAACACCAGGTCGTCGATGGGCACTTCGATCGGGACGAGATAGAGGTGCCGCACGTCCGGGCCGTCGAAGAAGGTCGCCAGGGGGCGGTACTCGGTCACCGGGTAGCCGATCTCCTCCTCCACCTCCCGAACCAGGCCGTCGTCGGGGCTTTCGCCCTCCTCTACGTGGCCCCCGATGAGGCTCCACTGGTTCGGAAAGATGATGCGGGGGTCGTCGTCGCGGAGATTTACGAGAATGTCGCCGACAGGGTTGACCAGCATGGCGGAGGAAATGGTGGACACGGGACTGCTTCTCTCTGAACGGTGCTACTAATCGTTGGACGACACGGCTGTTTTCCGCTGAACGCTACTACTTCTCGATAGAGCCGGCTACTTGCTGTTGGACACGGCTGCCTTCCGCTAAACGCGGCTACTTTTCATTAGACCCGGCTGCGTCCTGTTGGACGCGGCTGCTTTCCGCTAAGCCCGGCTACTTACCGTTGGACCCGCCAGCCTTTTGCTGGAGGCGGTACAGGGCGTTCATGGCTTCGACCGGGGTCATGAGATCCAGGTCCAGTTCCTTGATGTCCTCGACGACTGGATGGTCCGCGGGTACGAACAGGCTGAGCTGGTAGTCGCCGCCTTCCGGCTTCGGCCTGCCGTGGTGCGGCGTACCGGCCGTGCCGGACTCGCCATCGACGCCTCCCAGCCCACCTGGCGCCAGTTCCTCGTCCTCCAGGTTGGCCAGGATGACCCGGGCCCGCTCGATCACGCTGCGCGGCAGTCCGGCCATGCGCGCCACCTGGATCCCGTAACTCCGGTCGCTCCCACCGGGCATCACCTTGCGCAGGAATACGATCTGGTCGTTCTGTTCGCGGATGGCCACGTTGTAGTTGGCGATGCGGTCGAGGGACGACGCCAGTTCGATCAGCTCGTGGTAGTGGGTGGCGAAGAGGGTCTTGGCGGTCCGTCCGGGCGTATTGTGGAGGTACTCCGTCACCGCCCAGGCGATGCTCAGGCCGTCGAAAGTGCTCGTCCCCCGGCCGATTTCGTCGAGTAGGACGAGGCTGTCCGGCGTCGCGTTGTTGAGGATGTTCGCGGTCTCGTTCATCTCGACGAGAAACGTGCTTTCGCCCCGGGCCAGGTTGTCCGAGGCGCCCACCCGCGTGAAGATTCGGTCCACGATGCCGATCCGCGCGGACCGCGCCGGGACGAAGGAGCCCACCTGGGCCATGAGGACGATGAGGCCCACCTGGCGGAGATAGGTGCTCTTCCCGGCCATGTTCGGCCCGGTGATCAGGGCGATCTGCTTGGTCCGGGAATCGAACTGCGTATCATTCGGCACGAAGGGTTCGCCCCGCAGCAGTTGCTCCACCACCGGGTGGCGGCCGTCGTCGATCTCCAGGACCGATCCGTCATCGATTTCCGGCGCCACGTAGTCGTTCTGGACGGCCAATTCGGCCAGCGCGGTCAGGAAGTCGAGCTGCGCGATGGCCCGGGCGTTGCCCTGGATCTCGCCCAGGCTCCCGGCCACCTCTTCCCTCAATTCGAGGAAGAGGGCGTATTCCAACTCTCCGATCTTCTCCTCGGCACCCAGGATCTTCTCTTCGTATTCCTTCAGCTCCGGCGTGATGAACCGCTCCGCGTTGCGCATGGTCTGCTTGCGGATGTACTCGCCTTCGAGCCGGTCCAGGTTCGGTTTCGTGACTTCGATGTAGTAGCCGAAGACCCGGTTGTAATCGACCTTGAGAGACTGTATCCCGGTGCGTTCCCGCTCCTTCTGCTGCAGTTCGGCGATCCAGCGCTTGCCGCCCGAACTGATCACGCGCAGGTCGTCCAGGTCTTTGTTGTATCCCGCGCGGATGAGTCCGCCTTCCGTCAGCGACAGGGGCGGCTCGTCCACCAGGGCCCGGTCCAGTTTTTCGGCCAGGGGTTTCAGTTCGCGCAACCCGTCCCGGAGGCCGGCCAGCAATTCGGCTTTGAGGCTGGAGAGCATCTCCTTGATCACCGGTATCGCGTGCAGGGCCTGCTTCAACGCAATCAGGTCGCGGGCATTCGCGCGCTCCGACCCGACGCGGGCGGCCAGCCGCTCCATGTCCCCCAGCGACTTCAGGCGGCCGGCAAACTCGTCCCGGGTCTCGTGGTCTTCGTAGAGTTCGCCCACCGCGCCCTGGCGGGCCAGAATGGCGGAGACGGAGACGAGCGGACGGGTAACGGCCTGGCGCATGAAGCGCGCGCCCATTGGGGTGTAGGTCCGGTCCATCACCGAGAGGAGCGTGCCTTCGCGGCCGCCGTCCCGCAAGGAGGTGATCAGCTCCAGGTTGCGCTGGGTCGCCGTATCCATCAGCATCGAGTCCGACACGTCGTATCGCGCCATCGACTTCAGGTGGGCCAAACGGTTCTTCTGGGTTTCCCGCAAGTAGACCAGCATGCCGCCCGCCGCAGAGACGCCGGCGGTCATTTCATCGCACCCGAAACCCTTGAGCGTCAACACCTCGAAATGGTCGAGGAGCGTCTCGAGCGCGTAGTCGTAGGAAAAGGCCCATTCTTCCAGGCGGCTTATCGCGATGTCGGGGAAACGGGGTTCGAGGAGGGCCCCGGCCTGCTCCGCCCGGTCGTAGGATACGATCGCCTCGGTGGGATCCAGGCGGTTCAGCTCGCTGAGCAGGTCGTCCTCGTCAAGCTCCGCCGCGCGGAACTCGCCGGTGGACAGATCGAGAAAGGCCAGGCCGTAGACGTCCTGCCCGAAGGTCAGCGCGACCATGTAGTTGTTCTCGCCGGGATCAAGGGTCTGCGCCAGCATCGACGTGCCCGGCGTAACGACTTCCACCACGTCCCGCTTGACCACGCCGCGGGCCTTCTTCGGATCTTCGACCTGTTCGCAGACGGCCACCTTGTATCCGGACCCGACGAGTTCGGCGATGTACTTCTCCACGGCATGGTAGGGCACGCCGGCAAGCGGCGTCTTTTCCCCGCCGCCCGAGCCCGAGTTTCGCGCCGTGAGCGTAATGCCCAATTCGCGCGAGACCAGTTTGGCGTCATCGCCGAAGGTCTCGTAGAAATCCCCCATGCGGAAGAAGAGAATCGCATCCTTGTGCTGATCCTTCATCCTGGCGTACTGCGCCATGGCGGGTGTGAGGGTTCCGGCGGGTCGGGTCATGGGCAAGGCTGGATTGGCCGGCTTCAGGGCGGCCCGGGAAAACCGGCATTACGCTCGGGGATGCCGCGGGTTTTCCGCTTGATGCTACGCTGCTCAGGGCCATGTGTGGCAGTTGATCTGACGATGTGGAACCATAGTCAAATCAGCCCTTCGAGTCAAGGTGTTTCTCCAGCATTCCAGCACCTGGAAAAGTCCCGCCTGAAGGGAAGATTCGGCCATCGAAGAAGGCCGGATTTTCTTGTGAAGTCATCCCCGACTTGATTACAAAAATCCACCCCCGGCCGGAGTCGCGCGGAACACAAACACTCCTTGACATTTAAGGCGTAAAAACGGAGTTTCCAAAGAGCCGCAGGACAGACGCGGCCCGGTAACACACGGATTTGAAACGACTGATATCGAAAGCGATATGAACATGGGCTATGTGCCCAGGATACTCGCCTTTGCGGGCAGTGCGCGGAGCGGATCGTTCAACGGGAAGCTGGTCCGCATCGCCGCCCGGGGAGCGGAAGAAGCCGGCGCCGTGGTCGACCTGGTCGATCTGCGCGACTATCCCATGCCGTTGTACGACGGCGATTTGGAGGAAAGGGAAGGAATACCGGAGCACGCCGCGCGGTTCAAGGCCCTTATGACGGCCTGCCAAGGCCTGCTGATCGCCGCGCCGGAGTACAACAGCTCGATTACGCCGCTCCTCAAGAACACGATCGACTGGGCGTCGCGGCCCGCGTCCGGCGAGAAGATGCTGGTGGCCTTCCTGAACAAGACCGCCGCGTTGATGAGCGCGTCGCCGGGATCACTGGGCGGTCTACGGGGACTGGTGCACGTCCGGTCGATACTGAGCAACATCCACGTGCTGGTCCTGCCGGATCAGGTGGCGGTGCCAGGTGCCTTCGGGGCGTTTGCCGATGACGACCGGTTGAAGGAGGAGAAGCGGCAGGCTGCCGTGGAGGGACTGGGACGTAAGCTGGCGGAGACCCTGGTGAAACTGCACGGCAACGTGTAGCGACAGGGGGCCGCGGCGCGGCAGGATAGGGAGTTGCAGCACGTGGGGATAGGGCGCGGGGACTGAATGCGAATCGCGTCACCGCGGAAAGCAGCCTATTGCCCCACCAAGGGCGGGAAGCGCCTTACTGCGCCAGCAGGGGCAGGACGGCGGTCTCCAGGTTTTCGTAGGACATCATGCCTACGCGCTTATTCCGGACCGTCCCTTCCCTGTCGATGATGAAGGTGGTCGGAATGCCGTAGACCCCGCCGAACTTCGCGGCGGACATCCCGTCGGTATCGATGAGCGTTAGATAGGTCATGTCCATTTCCTCGACAAAGGGCCTCACGATATCCGCGCCTTCTTTGTCGAGAGCGATGCCGATGACCTTGACGCCCTGGTCGCCGTATTTCTCATGGAAAGCCTGGAAGTCCGGGATTTCTTCGACGCAGGGACCACACCAGGTGGCCCAGAAATTGACGACGCGGACCTGATTTTCGAACTGCGTGATGGTCACTTCGTTTTCATCGAGGTCCTTCAGTGCGAAATCCAGCTCCACCGAGAACGCATCCGATGGTATGGACTCATCTGACGAATACATGACGGGGACGCTGGCCGGGTCGTTTTCACCCAGGATAGCGGTGATCAGGCCGGCCACGATCAGGAGCGCGGCGAGGATGTAGATGACGTTGGGGCGTGATTTCGTTTCCATAATTTCACTCGCCTTGGAAGGGTGGATACGGCCCACAATCGGTCTGTCGCAGTTGATGTAAGATAGCAGGGAAACGCACGCAAGGCAAGGGAATTAGGGGCGAAGAAGATGCGGATAACACGACGGAATATCCCGATGATGGGCACGTTTGCGACGATCATTGCGCTTGCGATGATCGTCTCTCCAGGAACGGCGGAATCACAGGAGGGTGAGCGGGTGGACCACTCCGTGTACGACGGATTGTTGAAGAAGTATGTGGACGACAGGGGCATGATCGACTACCGCACCTGGAAAGCCCGCGACGTGGGGACGCTGGACGGCTACCTGGAGATGCTCAAAGGCGTCGATCCCGAAGGGCTCAGGGACCGGAACGAGGTGTTCGCCTTCTGGATCAATACCTACAACGCGCTGACCATCCGGGGCATGCTGCACTTCTATCCGACCAGCAGCATCAAGAACCACGTCAGCCTGCTCGGGTACAGCATCTGGAAGGACTACAAGATCGACATCCGCGGAAAGGAATACTCGCTGGACGACATCGAGCACAAGATCCTGCGCAAGATGGACGAACCGCTGATTCACTTCGCCCTCGTGTGCGCCTCCATAGGTTGCCCGCCGCTGATGACCGAAGCGTTCACGGCGGAAGACATGGACCGGCAACTGCGGGAGAATACCCTTGTTTTCTTCGCGGATCCCAGTAAGTTTCGGGCCGATTCGGAGAACCGGACCGTGTGGCTTTCGCCGATCATGGACTGGTACAAGGACGATTTCGGGAAGAACCGGCGTGAGCTCCTGGATTACATTGCTCCCTACGTCCCGGACGACGCGGCCCGCGCCTTGCTGAAACGGGAAGACGTGGACATCGACTACCTGCACTATGACTGGGGAATCAACGAGCAGCGAGGTGGTTGAAACGGCTGCACGCGGGGCCGGCGGCGGGACTCATTGCTTTAATTCTCCCGCTGCTGAACGGAATACTGAGCGCTCCGCTGAGCGGAACGCCTCATAACGGATTGAATCCATGACGAAACAGTACCACCTGTGCGCCAGGTAGAAAACGGCGAGGGAGGGAGTCGCGGAAGGCAGGTCGCCAAACTGGTCGTCCTGCTCGCGATCGCCTTCTCCGGCTTTCTGGCCTACACCTTCACGCCGCTGGACGAGTACGTTCAGCCCGTGGTGATGGAGGGCTTTTTCGACTCCATCGGTGGATTCTGGTGGGCGCCTTTGGTGTTCATCGGCCTCTACGCGATCATGACGACGGTGGGCGTGCCGATGGTGGTCATGACCTTCGTCGCCGGGTTCACCTTCGGCGCCATGTACGGTACACTCTACGTGCTGATCGGGGCGAACATCGGCGCGAATCTGGCCTTCGATCTGGCCCGTTACCTGGGACGGGATTTCATTTCCAGGTACATCAAGGGGCCGATTGACCGGATCGACCGGCAGTTGCGGAACCAGGGGTTCCTGCGCATGCTCCAGCTCCGGCTGATCCCCGTCATCCCATTCAATCTGCTGAACTTCGCCGCCGGGCTCTCCGGCATCCGCAAGATGCACTACATGCTGGGCACCGCGATCGGCATCACACCGGCTACGTTCATCTATGCATACACCGCGGCTTCGCTGATGCAGGTCTACATGGCCGGCGCCGAACTGGATGAAATCGCCCGTGCCGCCCTGCGCTCCTCGGCGCTCACCAACCTGGGTATCGCCCTCGCCCTGCTCGTCACCATCTCCCTGACCCCCGCGATCTACCGGAAGCTGACGGGGAAAGCGCGGCAGGCGCAGTAAACGCAGTAAAACCGGTAAGCGCACGTGTAGTTCTCCGCAGTCGTCCTCTCGATTTCCGCAGGGACCACAGGATCCACCGGCTGCTTCACCAATTCGCAAACCAGATCAGGCTTTTCAGGGTTTCTGAGACCGGACTCCGGCCGTCTCAGGCATCCCCGAACCGGATAGAGAACAGGTCCGCGTCCTTCAGCACGAAGCGCAGGCGGATCGGTACGCCGTTGAGGCGGGACAGGTCGCCGCCCTTCCACGCGATCGGGGCATCGAGATCGTCGCCGAACAGCGGTTCCATGTCCTTCGCGGAAAAGCCCTCCACTGCCCGGTCCTGCGCGTCCTGGATTTCCACGGACACGCTGCCGACCGCCGACGTCGAGTAGTTGATGAACAGCGTCGATCCGGTGTAGGTCAGTGGCTTCGTCAGCAATTCGCCGCCGTGATAACCCGCCCGGACTGAAGCGAAACCGTGGGGGCGAACGGTTACCCGCCGCACGGCGTTGGTGTCCCATCCGTAATGCTCGGCGACGTACATGGACCATTCGTCCGGCGCCGTCGGAATGATCCCCGCGGCTGGCGTCTGGTTGCGGTGGGTCCAGTTGCGCTGATCCAGGCCCGCGCTGAGCCAGGCGTCCATGAAGGTGCGGTCCCAGTGGACCCCGTCCCGGCTCGACATGAACACCGCGTCGGAGATCCCGCCGCCGGGATAGTCCATGCCCTCCGTGTCTTTCGTTCGCTCCGGCACGAACCGCATGGGGAAGGACAGCAGGATGTGTTCCGCCCCGGGGCAGAGCGTGGTGGCGTTGGTGTAGAAATGCTCGAACGGGACGCCTTCGTCGTACACGTGATGCTCGGGCGTGGTCCAGTGGATGAAATCATCCGAGGTGCAGCTCTGAATGGCGCGGACCCCGACGCCGTCGTCCCCGGTCTGTTCGAAGTACCGGCTGAAGATGCGGTAGCAACCCGCATAGTCGTCCCACATGGGCACGTTCACCGAATCGAAGGCGCCCTCGATCTTGAGGGGACCGTCCACGATGGATTCCCAGACGAGCCCATCGGGAGAAGTAAAGCCGAACAGCCTGTTCCTGCCCTCTCCGCCGATGGCCTTGAATCTTTGTTCGGACGGCGCGGACGGATTGCCGTCCAGAAAGACGCAGAAGTTGTGTGCCTGGGAGCCCCGGATGAGGATGTTGTTGTCCGTGGATCCCTCCGCCTCCACCAGACCCAGGCCGGGCCGCTCGAAATGGATGCCGTCGTCGCTGACCAGCAGGTTCGTCGTCTGCGTCTGCGCCCAGCCCTCGGGCAGATCCTCGTGCTTACCCGTGGGGTGATAGCCGCGGTAGTACACCAGGATCTTTCCGTCCACCTGCACCAGGTTGTAGCACCCCGTGCAGGCGTTCTCCAGCGGTTCCACAACGCGGAAGACGGTCTCCTTCCGAACGGGTTCATGCAGGTGCTGGTAGGCGCCTGAGAGCGTGTCGATCAGATAGGGGTCTACGAAAAGCTCACGGCGTGAGCCTAGATTGATGGGATTCATGGGGACCTCTTTGAGTACTATAACCTAGGTTATTCAAGCGATATCCTAATCGCAGGAGTCTGTCACAAATTTCATACTGATACGCTACCGAATACCGGGCTTCTTGACCATCAATCTGTAAACGTTGGCATGACTGCGAATCCCTAGACCTAATTCACCAGATGTTACTCCCAAACGATCGAGAAATATTGATTGCGACCTTCGAAGTAACAGGATGAAAGTCGGAGGATTTCAGCCGTATGGTCGATCATGCCATCCAGCGTCTTCATGCAATTATACTTATCCATTAACAGAATCATCTGATCCTCAATTGGTTTTGCGTAGATATCCGTCTCTTGGAGTTGATACTTAAAGTGACCTGGATATTTGCTTTCTGAAGATTTATCAGCGTAGTATAGGGCAAACGATGTGTTATTTTGGATTTTAACCAGCCGCCGATGTTTGCCAACATTGACTACTGCTCCTAGTATTTCAAGATATAGGTTGCCATGATATGGCTGTAATTTTTTAATAAAGGACTTCTGTTCTCTAGTTAGAAATCGCAGTCGATTTTTTGCACGGGATTCGAAGTTCGCTATGTTTTCCGCGATGACAAACTGGGGTATTTTCTCATTTACGTCTGGTTGGTTTAGTTTGGACAGATTAACCACCATGTAATCCAAAGCGGACCGCAGGTTTTCAACGATTTGTGCGACCAGTACCCTTGGCCTACCTACAACATAGCAGTCCTTGGGATGCCTTAACTGTATGGTGCGATTCTTTCTTACGTTGTCGTACCCCTTGATCATGCTACGAATGAAGTTATACAGAAACTTGTCCATCTCTTGAGACAGGGAACAAAGGTTCTCTTGGGCTACTTCGATCCGATCCCAAGCGTCCGAAAGTTCTTCGGGATGATGGGAAGATTCTCCTTGCGCATCATGGTTGTCGTGCACCGTTCTGCCTTTCATGATAAAGGCTTTCTCCGTTACTAACTGCACCTAGTTGTTTGCGCCTAAGTGGGTAGCTGAACTAATCG
>JAPOYX010000269.1 GCA_026706345.1 Gemmatimonadota bacterium
GGCACAGGTTCTCGAAGAAATCGTGGTCACCGCTCAGAAGGCGGAAGCGCCGGCGCAGGATGTCGGCATCGCGATCACGGCGTTTTCCGGCGACCAGCTCAAGGAACTCGGGTTTTCCAGTTCCCTGGAACTGGAAATGCACACGCCCGGCCTGATGACCAGCGATTTCAGCGGCGGCGCGGGCTCGGTGTATACCCTGCGTGGTGTCGGGCAGATCGATTTCGGCGACCACCAGGAGCAGACGGTGGCGGTGTACACCGACGGCGCCTACAACAGCTTTGTCGGCGGCGTGTCTTTCGCCATGTACGACATCGAGCGCGTCGAGATACTGAGAGGCCCGCAGGGCACCCTGTTCGGGCGCAATGCCACCGGCGGCGTGGTGCACGTCATCACCGCCAAGCCGACCCGCGAACCGGACGGATACGTCGAAGTCAGAGCGGGCGAATACGGCGAATACCGGGGCGAACTGGCGGTGGGGGGGCCGCTCGGCGAAACGGTGGCGGCACGGTTTGCCGGAGTGGTGCATCAATCCGACGGCATGATCAAGAACAGCCTGGGTCCGGCCCAACAGGACTACGACAACTACAACGGCCGGCTGCAGTTGCTCTGGGATGCAAGCGAGGATGTCGAAGTGCTGCTCAGCGGCTACTACGGACGCTACAAGAACAATGGGCTCACCTACACCACCACGCGGGCGATCATCGACAGCGAGGCGTTGACCGGCCCCATCACCGGCGGGGTCAACGACGGCCAGGTGAAGGTGGCGACGGGGCAGCAGTACGCCGACTTCTGCAGTGCATACTGGTTGGCGGGCGCCCACTATCCCCCGGACACGCCGGACAACTTCAATTGCCTGTTCAACGAGATCTCGAGTCCGAATTTCGACAACCTGCACCGGGTGGACGTGATTCCAAACTCCGACCAGTGGCCGGGACTGCCGGATAACTTTCTGAGGCGCAAACTTTACGGTGGGACGGGCACGGTCACCTGGGATGTCAGCGAGACACTGCGATTCGTCTCGATCACGGACTACAAGGCACTCAAAAAAGACTACCGGGAAGATACCGACGGTACCGATCTCTTCGCAGTGAGCTTCTACCTGGACGGAGGGGACAGCAGCCAGTGGTCCACCGAGTTGCGCCTGCAGGGCCAGTCTGAAGCGTTGCAATGGATCGTCGGTTTCTACTATCTGAACATCGACCATGACTTCTCCGGCGGTATGGATGCGGATCAGATCTTTCTGTCCAGCGTCAGAAACGATACCGTCATGGACACCAGCACTTACGCGTTCTTCGCCCAGGGCGAGTACGAAATCAGTCCGCAGTTCTCGATCATTGCGGGATTCCGCTGGACCGAGGACGAAAAGGATATTCTCGTCAACGGCATCTGTACCGACGTTCCGGGGTTCGAAGGAACCTGCGACTTCTTCTACGGGGGGCTGGTCCAGAACAACATGACGATCGCCACCGGCCGCAGCGAAGGCGAATGGTCGGGCACCTTCGAACTCAACTGGCGGCCCGACGATGACCTGCTGCTCTATGCCAAGTATTCGCGGGGGAACAAGGCGGGGGGTTACAACACGGGCTATTTCACCGTGTTCACCCAGGAAGCGTTCGAGTTTCCCGGAGAGGTGCTGACGAACTACGAGGGCGGCTTCAAATCGACGATCTTCGACGGCCGGGCGCGCCTGAACGGCAGTGTCTTCTACTACGACTACCAGGATTTCCAGTCGTTCTTCCAACTGGGAAACAACTTTTCCGTGCAGCCGCACGATGCCGAGGTGCTGGGCGGCGAACTCGAACTGGTGGCGAGCCCGTGGGAGGGCTGGGAGTTCGCGGTGGGCCTGTCGCTGCTCGACGCCATGCAACTCGATGTGAACAACAACGTCGTCACGCGCGACCGGCCCATGCCGTACTCACCGGACGTCAGCGTCAATGCCCTGGCCCGCTACCAGTGGCCGATGCTGGACGGCATGATGTCCATACAGGTGGACATGGCTTACTCCGGCGAACACACGCTGAACGCCATCGACCACCCGGCCCTGACCGAGGACGGGTACACACTCGTCAATGCGCGCCTGGCCTGGGCGTCGGACGACGGCCGCTGGCAGGCCGATGTGTCGGCTCTCAACATCGGCGATGTGGAGTACTTGAACCAGGCATATGACGGCACTACCTTCTTTGTCGGTACGGTAATCGGCGTACCCAACGTACCGGGACGGATCTACGGATCGGTGCGTTACAACTTCTGAAACGGGGTCGGGTTCAATTCCGGCGCCATGTCGGATACCCGCACCTGTTCGTGAATAAACTGCTGCGGTCGTCAATAGCAGCAAAAACACAGGGCGTGCTCCCGCCGCGTGCTCAACGTGCTGTCAAGCACGCCTGCGCGCGCTCCAGTCCGCGCCACCCTGTGTTTTCACTACTCTTGC